>JASFKF010000218.1:0-4545 GCA_050118775.1 Syntrophobacterales bacterium | reverse complement strand
ACAGGGTGATGGACCCTGAGACCACTGCGCCTACCACGGCCCAGATCAACTTGCGGGAGAGTTTAGCAAAATTGTTTCTCCCCCAGCTTAGCAAAGGTACGAAGCTCAGCAACAGAACCATGAGAAGCGCCAGAGGCATGTTGGTGTTAACGTAGAATTCATTGGAGACCTTGGAGGCTTTTTCGAGCATTCTGGTAATGAGAGGAGCGGATGTTCCCAACCCGGTTATTATGGCAGAAAGACCAAGGATGATCATGGCGCCGATAAAGCCAAATTCTCTGGAAAAATAGCTAAGATCAACATCCCTTTCAGATACTGGGATGTCCTTGGCGCGGGTTAAGAAGAACCACAAGGTTATGGCCACAAAAACAAAGATGAAAAAGACCAACCAACCGGTGATGCCCAAATCCATGAAGGAGTGAACCGAAAAATCGGCGAGAACGCCGGAGCGGGTAAGAAAGGTACAGTAAATGATCAAGAGAAAGGAAAAAGCCGCCAACAAGAAATTTGTTTTTCGTAATTTGCCCCGGGATTTTTGCACAATCATACCGTGCATTAAAGCAGTGCCCGCCAACCACGGCAGTAGAGAAGCATTCTCCACCGGGTCCCAACCCCAGTATCCTCCCCAGCCCAAGACCTTGTAAGACCAGTAGCCGCCAATGATGATTCCAGCACCCAGGCTTACAAAGGCGAAAACCGTCCAGGGCAAGGCAGGCCTTATCCATCGGTCATATTCCCTCCGCCAGAGGGCAGCGATGGCATAGGAAAAAGGGATGGTATATGCAGCATAGCCCAGAAACACCACGGGGGGGTGAATGACCATCCACGGGTCCTGCAGGAGCATATTGAGGCCATGGCCGTCAGCAGGAGTGGTGGGAAGCAGTTTGAAAGGGCTTTGTTTGATCAATAATATGGTGAGAAACAAGTGATTCAATATGTAGATGAACATGACCTGAGGTTCCATTTCCCCAGATCTGTGCATGAGGAAAAGGCCGAGGCAACCGCCAAAAAATACCCAGAGAAGAAAGCTTCCTTCTTGGCCGGCCCAGAAAGAACTAATAAGGTACTGCAAGGGAAGGTCGCGCGAAGAATAATCGGTCACATAGCTATACTGAAACTCATGTCTCAGGATGGCGACCATTAATAAGACGGAAGCGAGAGTCATCAAGGCGACAAAACCGGTAAAACTGTAACGGGCTACATTCAGGGCGAGAGCGTCTTCTTTCCTCTTATTCACCAGCCAATAACATGCCGCTGAAATGCCAATGGCAATGAGACCCAACCAGATTGTAATTTCACCAAGATTAATCATTGACCTTTAACCCGCCCCTCATATTTTGTCGGGCATTTAACCAGAAGTTCCCTGGCTACGAACACCTGTTCCTCGGGTTCGTATCTGCCAATAGCCACCACCTTGGTAACGTTATCAAAATTCCCAGGTCTTGGCCCATCATATTCCACCTTCATTTCATCCCCACCGTCTTCGCGGAGGATAAAAATCAGGTTGTTATTCTCCAGATCATATCTGTCCGTGCCCTCTACTACTATGCCGGCCACTTGCACCGGTCTCTTGCTTGCTTTGGCCTCCCTGACGGTGACATAACTGGTTAAGGTGGACTTAAATGAATACAGGGCCAGGGTCATGGCCAAAAGAACCACAAGCCCGCCAACAATGTACGACTTTTTCATTTTCTCTTATCCGTAAATGCCTCTTCTAGTTTTTTGATCTTTCTGTCTAAGAAAAACAGATAAAAGGCCAAGCCGAACCATATAATGAGATTGACTCCCAGTACGAAGTTTAACCCTTCTTTCATCCTTTTTCTCCCTCGAGGTTTGTTTTTTCATTGATTATATAACCAGGCTCCCTCAAATGCTCCAACTTCAATAGTCTTAATCTTAACTTTAGCATCCAGACAAACAACCCGGTGTAGGCAATAAGAGAACCCAAAAATACCTTCAAGGTTTTCGGGTCCATGCCGGGCTTGGCTGGGTTCATGGTGTCTTCAGGATGGAGAGAGGCGGTAATTCTGGGCACCACAAAGACCAGGAAAGGCACGGTGGCAAATGCCAGGATCGAATAGACCGCGGCAAAAACACGCCTTTTATCCGGATCCCCTACGGCAGAGCGAAGAGCGAAGTAAGCCCCGTAGATCATCAAGAGTATAACAATGGAGGTCTCCCTGGGGTCCCAATTCCAGAATGAACCCCAGGCCGCCTTGGCAAATATGGAACCGCTTGCTGTGGCCAAAAGACAAAAGAGCAAACCCAGCTCTGCGGCGGACAGGGCCAGATTATCCGCCTTGAGATTCCGTCTGGCCAAATATATGCAGCTTGCTATCATTGATAACAAAAATGAAAGGGTTGCCACCCAAGCCTGAGGAACGTGAAAAAAAAGAATGCGAGATGTCTCACCGGGGAAGCCAACGGCTGCGTCTGCGTAAAAAAAGGCAGCGACGATGATGGCCGTCATCCATATACTCAAAAGAACTTTAACAATCATCGCATTTACTCTTCCCAAATCATGGGAAACAGGAACAAAGACATTACAATCATAACCACTGAATAGGCGATAGCAATCCTAACCTCGGGCCAGCCAGGGTTGTTAGTCCCGAGGGCAGCCTTTTCACAACCTTTAATAGCAGTAATCATAAGGGGCAGAAGGAGGGGAAAAGAAAGAACGGAAAACAACGCCCCCCGGGCGCTAGCCTGAGCTATCATGGCAGCAACGATTGTGGTACCTGCGCCCAAGCCCAAGCCTCCGCTGATAACCATGGCGGTAAAAAGGCCGGGGAGCTGTATTTCGTAGTTCATCATAGTAATAAATGCAGGCACGATAATCAGCTCCAGAGCTCCCAGAAGGGTTAAATTAAAGAAGAGTTTTCCCAAAAACACCGCTTGTGGACGAGCGGAAAGCTTCAGCACATCCATGGTCCCGGCCTCTTCCTCTTTTACGAAGGAGCGAGAAAGACCGGAAAGGGCGGAAAAGACCAGGATGATCCAGAGGAGCACCGCGTACAGAAAGGGCTGTTCAGCATCTCCGATACGGAAAGAGCCAATTGAGAAGCTCACTGCAATCAGGGTAGTCACAGCGAACATCAAAATGGCGTTCACCGCATAGCGCGTTCTGAACTCGCCGCGGAGGTCCCGAAGCCAAATTGCAACGGCCTCACTCAGATAGGTTGATGATCCTGTCTCCGTAATCCACCTCCCGCTTTTCATTTGATGCGATCACCGTCATTCCCCACTGCCGCTGGGCGGAAATAATGCTTTCAACAATTTTCATTCCTTTGCTATCCAGGTTGCACCCTGGTTCATCCAGTAGGAGCAGGGGGGGCCTGTGGACAAGGGCCTGAGCAAGCTTTAACCGTTGTTTCATGCCGGAAGAGTAGTTTCGACACAACTTGTGGGTATTGTCGGTCAACCCGGCTCGCTCCATCATTTCCAGACAACTCTTTCGATCACAGGCAATTCCACGGACTTTGCAGAAAAATTCTAAATTTTCAAGGGCGGTCAATTCCTCGTACAAAGACATGGCCGGAGCCACCATCCCCACAAATCTGCGCCTAGATTCCTTGGGTATGGACTCACCCTTGAAAAACATTTCAACCTTACCGGAGGTGGGCCTAACAAGCCCGGCAATTATGCGTAACAAGGTACTCTTGCCAGAGCCGTTCCATCCTGCAACGGCCATCACCTCCCCTGGATGTAATTCAAAGGAGATATTTTTAAATAGTAAGGTCTCAGTGTAGTGCTTGCAGAGGTCGTTGACTTTTAGGGAATACATGGTCGTTATAAAGTAATTGGTGTCTCGACAATGCAGTGGGCTGCTTTCAGGAGCAGCCGAAAAAGAATTGAACTTGGAAAGTTTAACATAATCCAGTTTTTAGTAGAAGTTTCTTCCATAAGAATAAACACCCAAGGTGACCGCAGCCACCCTGGGGGTTTTTTTAGCGGCAAATTTAGCTTAAAAGGTGATTTGCATGGCCTGGTAGGGACAGGCGGGTGTACAGAGTTCACAGGCAATGCACTTATCGTGGTCAAAGGAGACCCGCATCTCTTTTCTTGCAACAGAAAGTGCTCCAGTGGGACAGACCGAGGAGCAAGCGGTGCACTCGATGCATCTATCCTGGTGCCATTGGATATCCTGGGCAAGTGGTTTGATATCCAAGCCCAAACCAGCAGCAAATTGTAACCCTGCATCTAGATTTTTCTTCTTGCCGCTGACCTCTACCACTAATCTACCCCATTCTCTGGGAGTAATTCGGGCCCTCAGAATGTTAACCTTTAAGTTGTGTTCCGTGATGAGTTGATATGTGACCGGCTGCTCGATCAAATGTGGTGGAAAATTAAACACCAATCTTTTAGTCGCCATGGTAAACCTCCGCAATTATAAGATCGCAGAGCGCAAAGAGCAGAGCGCAGAGCGTCGAGGAAGGTCTTTCGCCGTGCGCTTGGCGCTATGCGCCAGGCGTGATTAATCCACCGCCACTCGGGCGTTGTTGAAGACTTGTCTCTCCTGCAGAGGTTTGAACTTGATGCCCGAAT
>JASFKF010000217.1:0-4549 GCA_050118775.1 Syntrophobacterales bacterium | reverse complement strand
GTGAAACTAATCGCGGCCTGGGAAGCAGCCACTCCACAGGAACAACAGATGATGGGGGAGGCTTGCCAAAAATTTCGCCTGATGGTTTCCGGTTCAGCTGCCCTGCCGGTTTCTGTTTTGGCAAAGTGGAAGGCTATTACGGGACATACCCTTTTGGAGCGTTACGGAATGACAGAAATCGGCATGGCCCTTTCCAATCCACTAGAGGGTTTGCGGGTGGTGGGCTCCGTGGGCACCGCCCTTCCCCAGACTGAGGTGAGGCTTGTAGATGATGATGGGAAACCAGTGGATCCTGGGGTGAGCGGTGAGATTCAAGTAAGGGGTCCCAATGTATTCCTCGAATACTGGCAACGACCAGAAGAAACCCAAGCAAGCTTCCGCCACGGGTGGTTTTCTACCGGCGACTTCGCTGTAGTTGAGAAGGGCAACTATCGTATATTAGGGCGAAAGAGCACAGACATTATCAAGACAGGGGGCTACAAGGTCTCTGCCCTGGAGATCGAGGAAGTGCTCCGTACCCATCCTGCCATTAAGGAATGTGCGGTTATAGGCATAGAGGATCGCGAGTGGGGTGAGCGGGTGGGTGCTGCTCTCATTCTCCAAAGGGGAAAAGATCTTACTCTTGAAGAGCTTCGCACCTGGGGCAAAAAAAGACTTGCTCCTTATAAGGTCCCTAGTCGTGCTGTTATTGTGGATGATCTTCCCCGTAATCCCCTGGGCAAGGTGACAAAAGTTTTATTGAAGAAATTATTCAAGAAAACCAAAGGATAGAATCTTTTAAACAAATTGTTGGTTGAAGGATGTAATTCTTTTTTGGCTCTGCCGACTAACACTCGTAAAGGAGTGTAACCATGAAGACGACTACTAAAATTTTAACAGTTGCTGTTTTGTCATTTTTTATGGCCACAGTGGCTGTGGAAACCAAAGCATGGCGTGGTCGTACCTATGGAGGTAAGCACTACTCTGGGAATGGTCAGTTTAAATACGGCCACAAAAACCATTATGGTAAAGGTTATAAGCACCATAGATTCAGCAGATATTACTCCCCTAGTAAGGGTTATTTTAAGCGCGGTCACAGGTCCTACTACCGGTACGGTGGTCGCTACGGTATCCTCTATGGGCGCGGTCTCTCCGATTATTACGGCTACGGCCAGTACTGGTACTATCATTATCCATATGGATACCGTTTATATTATAAGTCGCACCAAGATTACTACGACACCTCGACCATTGGAGAGAATCTCGACAGGCTGATGCAGACACAGACCGAGGTGAAATAAACAGTTCTACTTTCCGCAGATCTAATTTTAAACTATGCATAATTTTGTTTTGCTAAATTGGCACAGCTTGATTTTAGGCCAGTGTAAAACTGGCCTGATTTTCAGGCTGATTTTCCTGGCAAATATCATCTTGCTGGCTTCGTGCGATAATTTTCTCGGAGACTACCAAGGAAATGAAAGGAATAAGATGGAAGCAGCAAAAAATAGTTCTGTGCGCCATGTTCCCCAACCACCAATGGACCTCAATGTGCCGGCAAAGGTCGAGACAGCCACTTTTGCCTTGGGCTGATTTTGGGGTCCGGATGCTCAGTTCGGGAGCATTGATGGCGTTGTTCGGACCAGGGTTGGATACTCAGGAGGAGTAAGCAAAGATCCCACCTACTACAACCTGGCAGACCATAGTGAAACGATCCAGATTGACTACAACCCTGCCAAGATCTCATATGGGCAGCTTTTGAATATTTTCTGGCAGAGCCACAAGCCGGGCAGAAGGGTTTGGTCGAATCAATACAAAGCGGCGGTCTTTTACCACGATGAAGAACAGAAAAGGCTAGCTTTGGAGAGCAGGGATCAGGTTGCAGCTACTCTCGAGAGTAAAATTCACACTGAGGTAATTCCCTTTACTGCCTTTTACTTGGCGGAGGATTATCATCAGAAGTATCGATTGCAGCAGCAGCGTGATTTTTTGCGAGAGTTCAAAACCATGTATCCCAACATGGAGGATTTGGTCGATTCCACTGCTGCAGCAAGGATAAACGGCTACCTGGACGGCTACGGCAATCTGAAGGAGATTGAGGCAGCAGTGGGCAGTCTCGGATTGTCCCCGGAAGGTTCAAAGAAACTTGTGGACATAGTGAAGAGGTCCAAAACAAGATGGGGACTGTGGTAGGCTGGCAGATGGTCATTTCCTCAGGGCAATTGACCCCAACTGCTGCCTATAACTACCAGGCTAGATTGTGGCAACTGAGGATTAGCTTTGTTGTTCTGGCCTATTACATTTGGTCTTTTGGCAAGATTTGGTGATTTGCCAACCGGCGCAAAAGGAAAAGAAATATGTAAGTGACTGTTATTTAATTGCTTTTGATGCCCACAGTTTGTTGGCATCACTTCTGCACAACTCAGATGGACACATTGAGTCTACTCAGGAGGTGCGGGATGATCTCAGCAATAAGTATTTTTTTCGTAATCAGTATTGTTCTAACCCTGGTATTGATTTTGCGGTTAATACATTCATTTCACCAAGACGATGGAATAGTTGAGATAGACACACGTGACAAGGGGAAGAGAGGATCACTGCCTCGCAGAACCGATACATTCGGCTAAAGTCTTAAGTAATTCATCACTTTCCGGTGGTTTCTCAATATAACCCTCCGGTTCCGGAACAGTTTCGCCCCTGTGACTATTTAACATCTTCATTGAGTGGAGAAAGGTTTTCTTGGCAATGGCCGAGATCATGATCACCGGGGTAGTTTTTAAATTCTCATCCGTTTTTACCTCTCGATACATCTGGATACCACCAGATTTGGGCATCAACACATCAAGGATGATAACAGCAGGTCTATGCTTGCGGGCCTTCTGTATGCCCTCTTCGCCATTGGTGGCAACAATTGCTTTATAACCACTGGTCTCTAAAAGGGTGGAGAGGAAGATTCGCATGTCCATCTCATCATCCACTATGAGTACTTTGTTGTTCCGCATTAAAGAGGACCTCCCATCAACTCGTCTATTTTTATCTCCCTCTAGGGTCAAAGATTATACAGGTGGTAGTAGCGTGTGCATAGAGTTTGCTATCTTTGTCCACTAACTTTCCTTCAGCCGTGGCTATGCGACCGCCAGTATGAATTACCCTGGCCTCACAGAGAACCTTTCCTGTCTTGCTGCTCAGAGGGCGGATGAAATTTATCTTTAACTCAATAGTAGAGTAGCCAGTGCCGGCAGGAAGAGTTGAGTGAACGGCGCAACCCATGGCAGAATCGAGCAACGTGCTGGCAACTCCACCATGGACCATGCCGATAGGGTTATAGTGATGTTCCCCGGGCTCCAGTTCGAAGACAGCCTCACCCAAATCGACGCGCTTTAATCTAAAACCGAGTAGCTTTGCAATGGGAGGGGGAGGGATATCTCCTCTCTCAATAGCTCGCAAATAGTCCAAGCCAGTCATGGTTTTGGAAGTCTCTGCACCTATGAAAGGATTATCCCAGGTAACTGTGAGCTTGCGTTTGTCAGCGTGATGTTTCTTTCCGGACATGTGAGCTCCTGCTTAAAATCTATCCGCAGAAATGTAACAGGATTACTTCCGTTCAACAACCTTATCTTTTTCATATGGCCAGAAGTTAGTTTCATTTTTTTACTAACCTTGGCTTTCAGTTACTTGATAGGCCCAAATTTTGCAAAAAAGAGAAGACCTGTTGCTTTCGTTGCAACTCGAGCTTCCTAGAGGGGAAATTTATTTTCCCTTCGCCTATTATTCGACATGGAGTGAAGGGGTGCAAAGGTTTTATCTTGGCCTGAAAAGAGACAAGCTCCAGAAAAGTATCTATCCTCTGGAAGGCTCTTTGAGCATTGGCCGCAGTGCGGAAAATGACATCACACTCGTAGATTGGGAAGTTTCTAGAACCCACGCGAGGGTAACTTTCCAGAAGGGTGCCTGGATCGTTGAGGATCTGGGTAGTGCAAATGGGATCATCTTTGCTGGTAAACGTGTCACTGCCAAAGATCTAAAATCCGGAGATAGGTTTCACATTGGTGGGGCTGAATTTATTTTTATGGAGGAAAGTGGTCTAGAAGACACCAGAAAAACTTCTGATACTATAGAGATATTTGCTTCTCTGATTAAGTACCAGACTCCTCTTTTAGATTCCAGTCGCCAGAATTCCGGCTTTATGCGATTGCAAGGAGCCCTCCTTTCAACCCCCATATTTGGATCTTTGGCCAAAAAAGAGCTTAGAGATCTAGAAGATATCACCAACTTACATTTTTTCAATACTGGTCAGCTCATTTTCCGAGAGGGTGACCCAGGTCGCTCCATTTATCTTATCCTCGACGGGCAGGTAAAGGTATTTACAAAGGATTACCAGGGTGAGGAGTTTCAACTTGCGACCCTGGGATCGAACCATTTCTTCGGAGAAATGGCATTTCTAACGGGGAAACCCCGATCAAGTTCGGTGGCTACCGTGCAGGAAAGCCTACTAGGGGAGATCAGCTACAATAATATGCGCAGGCTCATGATGCGCTACCCGCAGGTCAAATTAGTTTTAGTGAAATATTAT
>JASFKF010000216.1:0-4562 GCA_050118775.1 Syntrophobacterales bacterium | reverse complement strand
CAACCACGAATCTTCAGTACAAAAGCACGAAAGATGATAGAAAACAGTTTAATTGCCAAGGTAGAACAGAGATGGGGAGATTTTAACATAGTTACTAATCGACTAAATTCGCCTGAATTAATTGATTATTACGAGAGGAAAAGATTCACGTATCATTATGAGACGGGGCATGGGGGAGACTTTCAGGAAGTAAAGTATGTATTCAAACATAACAAAGGACATTGTCTCCAGATAAGTGCGTTCACAGAATATTGCCTAAAGAAGGCTGGGTATAGAGCTCGTATATTCATCATCGTGCATCCAGATCCAAGATATAGTTCACCATTAGGAAGTTATCACAGAGTCTGTTTATTTGAAGTGGATGGCAGGAAATACGTAATGGATAATGGACGATCCTCCTTTCCTCGGGGGATAGTACCTTACAGTAAATATAATATAGAAATGGGGTATGCTTTATATGAGGAGGCCTGGAAAGAGTTTCAATAATCATCAAGAGTATTTCTCAAGTGTTAGGAGGTGACGCTGCGGCAATCAGGTCGAAACTTCACATTACATACTTTAATCCACACTTTGCCTCTTGAGACCTGACCACAAATTCTGGGGTTGTAAGGCTATTCATCTTTCAAAAAGTCCCGAGATCCACTTATCTTGACGGTCTGAACTGCTTTGTTAAAATATATAGAACTGAACCGATGGAGGAAACATGAAACGACTTATCATCCTTTTTACGATAACATTTGCATTTATTACCTCGTTTGCCTTTGCAGATGAACAGTACTTGTGCACTGCCGACAAAGCCTCTGGTTTTTATTTCTATAAAGCCGCAAAGAGCTGGCAGAGCATAAAGTTTAAGGCAGACTCTAAGTACACAATATCGAAGCCTGAGGGCAGCAAGTGGGCATTCGTGGTTCGCAAAGTCAAAAACTTTTCACCAATCGCCACATGCAAGGA
Organism: Syntrophobacterales bacterium; assembly: GCA_050118775.1. Lineage (GTDB taxonomy): Bacteria > Desulfobacterota > Syntrophobacteria > BM002 > BM002 > BM002. The sequence goes on along the minus strand of JASFKF010000216.1, from coordinate 3,611 downwards.
TGGCTTCGATGAGGCAGGCCTTCTGTTTTGCAAGGGAACGGGCTACGATTTCAGGTTCAATCGGAATAACGGCAGATATCTTGCCGCCTATCTCCTTGGCTACTTTAATGTCCTCTCAGGCACCAATGAAAAAGCCGATGCGACAAGCGAAACGCCATTTATTGAAATTGGTACGTGCTCCCCAATCTGAACACCAGCCCAAGGCTGGACTACCTGAAATGTAAATTACATACTTTAATCCACACTCTTGCTATTTTGGCCCAGACACAATATCTAGGTTTAGACTTTTAGAATGCGGAATTTTTAACTCCGCTTTTTTCCTTCTCAACATCTTGTGCCAGAGCAAATTTCAGAAAAGTGTGAATTAAGGGATGTAATCCACATTTCTGAAGCGAGTACGGCGAGCCCAAACATTCATCTGTTCGGGAATATGAATCGACACCCTGCACATAATAGCTGTCATCTCAGTACCTTACTTCCTCTAAAATAAAGTGTCATTTGCCAAAAACCCGCTCTGATCTACTTAAAGTTCATATCTCATGCCAATCTCAATGTTTCTGCTTGTGTTTATCGCCTGCTAAGCCTATAGTGACTAACTTTTATGTTCTCGTTCAAAGAGGAAACGGAGGAGTGGCCACTGAAAAAAAAGAAACCTCAAGGCTCCACAAATCGATGCGGAATCTGTGACCAAAAAGTAGAGACAAGTAAGTTTCAGTCACACTGGGTTCGATGCTTCCACAGAAAGGAAAAGAATAATGCCGAAGTGAAGGGACAGAATATTTAGTCGACATGTCAGCTAAAATAAGAAAAACCCTGAGATTGGGGGGAGAAACTAGATATAAATACTTACATGCAAACTTTACCAATCTTATCCAGCAAGCTTACCACTAGCCCTTAACTAGAAAGACCATATAGTGAGTCTGCGAGTTTGCCTGTAATAAGAAGGAAGCCGAGGAGGGCAAGAAATGTCCAAGAAAAAGCAGGAAAAGAAAATACAGAAAAGAAGGATTACCTTCAAATTAGAGGCACCAGAAGCCAAAGAAGCCATCTTGGCAGGGGACTTTAACAGTTGGGATGTCAAGAAGCACACGATGAAGAAGGACGCCAAAGGGAGGTGGACCAAGATTGTCACTCTCGCCCCTGGAGGGTACGAGTATAAGTTTCTCATCGATGGGGAATGGCAGAATGATCCCAACAATGATCAAGTGGTCCATAACTCCTTTGGTACGCTCAACAATCAATTGACTGTGGCAATATCCAGGTAGATTGAAAAGTAGTATGAGTTAAATGAGATGGCCTCTACTGGCCGTTTTACGTCCGGTCAGTGGGGGCTCTTCTTTTTCTCCACGTTGATAGAAGCATATCTTGTACCAGTGTAAATCCCAGCGGAGTGTGGATTAAGGGATGTAATACAAAGTCTGCTCCCATCCCATCTTAGCTGCGCATCCAACTATTGCAGCAATCTAGTTCAATGTGGTAAGTTGCCGGCTGGGTAGGATATCCGTGGGCTGGACATGTCCTACCTGCTCTCTACTTGTTGCCCCCATTGACTGTAACAGGCAGGATCAGTGGGGGCTTTTTTTGCAATCTCTTCCCTTATTCGTGTAATTTAAGAGCAGTTCAAGACCTTCTGAAGAATTGCGAAAAAGAATCCTCTAAGAAATTGCCCCCATGCTGCAAGAGGAAGTGATGGAAGAAGAAAGACGCCAAAATCAAAGGGCCAGAGCTAATTTGCCTGTTGCAATTCAGACCGAAGAAGGCGCTATTGAACGGGCTACATACAACATAAGTTCCGGTGGAGCCTTCATCCGTGGTTTGTCACCTCTTGAGTTGCATGAAGTCGTTGATATGACGATTAGTGGTCCCAACGATCCTATAACAGTCAAAGCAAGAGTGGTCTGGTCGAGCAACCAAATTCCTCCTTTTAAGGATATGCCACGTGGTGTGGGTGTCGAGTTCATCAATATTTCTGATGAGCACAGAGAAATAATTTCATCTCTAGCTTCAGAAGAAATAGAGTCCTCAGGGTCGCACGAAGACGAAGAGAAACACAGTCTGATAAGGACGCAGAACTTGATAGATGAGCAGAGTTTAATAGACGAGAAGCAAGTAAAGGAAGAGAAAGAAGACACGAAGAAGGTTACTCTAGGGCGGCCCAAGAAGTGCCCAGATGGTCACAGGCATATTTCCTGGTCTATGGGCGATGAGCGTATCTTCTGTTGGGACTGCAACCGGTGGTATCCTCTGCTTGCCTGTTTCAGACCACCAGAAAGAGAACTTTCCGACTCTGAGAGGCACAGTGACCAGTCTTGACCCCAACGACACCAAACGAGTAAAAGTCTATCCTGTCAAATGCTCCAGGTGAAAGCTAAGGATAATGGTTAAGCCAGATGAGAAAGTGTGCCCTGTATGTGGTGGTGCTTTACCATCATAAGAGAGATCAAAGTGACTCCCAGTGCCCGAGCATTCTCTTCGACTTCCGATGTAACATCAGTGCTGCGAGATCAAAAATTATGGAAAGACGATATATTAGAGTTGGCTAACCTTCTACAATACATAATAGACCAATATATATATGAGATCAGTCAATATAATCTATGGAAACAAAGAGCAGACTCAATCTATGAAGAGAAATTGCACAAGATATTAGAGAAGTTAACAACAGCACTGAATTTAGTTTCCCAAATAAATAGTTTTGAGATCGCATTACAAAGACTAAGCATCGAAGACAGACAGATTTATAGCTCATTTTTTCATGCAGCTAAAGAAATTCTTGCCAGAGTAGATTTGGATAAAGTACGCAAAGGTCAGCTAATTCACGACCTAGCTGCTCAATTGGATTTCAGTTCCGAACAGTTGCAGGAATTTTGACGAACATCACTAGAAAGGCCAGTGAAACAAGAAATGCGCTAGCAATATCTTTCATTTTTTGCAGAAAAGATCAGAGTTTCGGCTCCCATTCAAGAAAGGAGAATAGATTTATGAAGCTGGATAGCAGTTCTATGAAGTTAGAGATTAAGCCGACATCTTATCCTATGATGAAAATTTCTCTCAAAAACGGAAACGAACATGAGGATGATTTTTTGGAGACAGAGGTTACATTACCGAGGGACTTTTGGCTCAGTTTAGCGGACACGCTAAGGGAAGGAGCCAGGGGCATGGGTGCTTTCGGTTCACAAAGGGTCATATCAGGATTCAATCATATGTCCCTAAGAATAGTGGAGGAAATCGAAGCAGAAAATCGAAGAGTGCAATTTAAGGAAGCCTATGAGTCTTTTACGAATTTTGTTGCTCACATCAGTAGCAGAACGGATTTAGATGATGTGCGTAAAGGTCAAATTATTCACGACATGGCTTGCAAGCTGAAGCTAGAGGATTGGAAGCAGAAATCTTCAGATGAGAGCTAACACTGAGAAATACTGAGTAAAAAAAGAGACTGTCATCTATTCATTTTCCAAAATTCTAAGAAGCTTTCAGGCTCCACTGTTATTTCCAGCATACTTAGCCAAAAGTGAACATCTCATACTTTAATCCACACTTTTGCCATTTTGAACAAACCACAATATCTGGGGTTTTACGGCTATTTATTCTTCAATGAGCAATGCGGGGCT
>JASFKF010000215.1:0-4569 GCA_050118775.1 Syntrophobacterales bacterium | reverse complement strand
ATACCGTTCTTTTGGGAGAGGTTGGCCTTACAGGTGAAGTCAGGGCGGTTAGCCGGACGGATGTTCGGGTCAAAGAGGCGGCAAAGCTCGGTTTTCGCCGCTGTATACTACCGCAAAGCAACGCGGAACGGCTCAGGTCAATTAAATCCATGGAGATGATTGGAGTGCAATCAGTTCAAGGTGTCCTCGAAGTCCTCTTCGAATAAGTAATAATTTCAAGTCAGAGATCACACAGAGTAAGGTTTCAGGTTTCAGGTGTCAGGTAGAAAAAACAAAAAAGCTGAAACCTGAAACCTGAACACTGAAACCTTAGTCCTTACCCTTTGCCACTTGACTCTTATTCCCAAATTGAAGGATCTTCCAGGAGGCTTTTGAGAACTGAAACCACGTCACCACCGCTCTGAAAGCGGTCTCCTGGAGATTTGGCCATAAGTCTGGAAACAACTGCTTCCAGTTTTGGGTGGATTTGAGGATTTATGCTACTCAAAGGAGGGGGGTCTTCAGTGGTGATTTTTTTGAGAATGGCAGTAATATTTGGCCCGGTAAAGGGGCGCTGGCCGCATAGAAGTTCATAGAACATGGCTCCTACCGAAAATAGATCCGAGCGCCCATCAACCTTCTCGAGGTCGACTTGTTCCGGAGACATGTAGCTTGGTGTACCCATGATAGCTGCCGTTTGAGTGGTATCGGCTGATATCATCTTTGTAATACCGAAATCCATGATCTTGGGCCTGCCGTCTTTGAGCAACATGACATTGCTAGGCTTGATGTCCCGATGAACAATGCCCTCCTTGTGAGCGTAATGGAGGGCGTCGCATAGTTGGGCGATGATTGTCACGACTTGCCTAGGTTTAAGAGGAATCTCTTTGCCGCAAAAGCGACTCAGTTCCTGCCCTTCAATATATTCCATGGCGATAAAGAGGTTCCCCGCCTTTTCTACTACATCATAGATGGTGACAATGCTGGGATGAGAGAGCTGACCTGCTACCTGGGCCTCTCTCAGAAACCGTTCTCTAAGATCCTCCAGTTGTTTAGCGCCTAGGCTCTGATCCAAGCGAATGGTCTTGATAGCCACGTGCCTCCCGATTGTGGGATCCACAGCCTTGTAGACAACACCCATGGCTCCGTGGCCCAGTTCACCTTCGATTTGATAACGACCGATAATGTCCAATTCATCATCAGTAAGGTCAGAGCTTTCCGCTGCAATAGTCTGGACTGCCTCCACTGTGGGTTCGACTGCTATCTCCGCACGGATAGGGACCAGGCGCAATCTTACTATCTGAAACACTGCCGCAAGTAAAATAATGAGCAGGGAGGGGAAAAATGGCTGCAACCAGAAGTTGTGGGCAGATAAGAGCCAGTAAGATCCTGCCAAAGTTAAGAAAAGCAGAATGGCAGATAACACCCATAGGATCCAAGTGGAACGGCTACCTGCAGCGGTTCCTATGGCCAGCGCAACCAGAAGCATGAAAGATATCTCAACAAAAGAGGAAAAATGAGGGCGAACCACAAAGCGACCGTCCAGAATGTTGGCCACAGCTGAGGCGTGCTTTTCAACTCCTGGATAGCCCGGACCGAAGGGAGTAAGCCATAGGTCATGGACTCCTGCGGCAGTAATTCCTACAAGTACAAGCTTGTCCTGGAGCGTGTCACTCTTCAGGTCTCCCTCCATGACCTTTTTGTACGAGATGTGGGGAAAGGTTTCCCTCCCCCCGTAGTAGTTGAGATCAACAAATCCACGGTCATCAATGGGAACTTGGTGCTTGCCAATTTGGATGCCTTCGCCAGCGTTTACTTTCACCTCAGCCCAGCTTAACCCCAGATGGAGGCGAACAAGTTGAATTCCCAGTGAGGGAAAGTAATGATCGCCGTAGGCGACAATCGCCGGATCACTCCGAAGCACTCCGTCCCGTGCTAAAATGGCGTTAACGCATCCAAGACCGGCAGAGGCTTGACCAAGTGATTGGGGGGGCGCAAATAGTTCACTGCCATGCAGTAAGGGTAAAAGGGACAATTTAGAAACATCATCAAAGAGAAGATAGGCAGAGCTAGATAAAAAGTTTGGTAATGGGTGCGTTGTCTTGGAATCATGGCCCTTGAACTCAAAATAGAAAGGAAGGACCACATTGCCCGCTTTTCTTATGGCCATAGCCAGAAGCTGGTCATTGGTGTAGGAAGCTGTGGATCTGGGATTCAGACCTAACCATTGCAAGAAGGGCTTAAACTCGGGGCCTAGAGAAACTGGCACTGATTGGGTCGCACTGGGGAGAAAAGAAATATCTATTCCGATAGTCCGAACTCCAGCTACAGCTAGCCGATGAACGAGGGTGGCGATGTACACTCGCGGCCAGGGCCAGCGGCCATAATGGGCAATACTTGAATCGTCGATAGCGACAATGGTTACCTGAGGGTTGGGAGGAGCAGGGCCACGGGACCGAAAGAAGAAGTCCCTTATTTTGAGATGGGTGCTTTCGAGAGGGACAACTGTCCCGAGGTGTGCAAAGACGAAGATAAAAAAAGCCGCAATGGAGATTATTATAGCTTTTCTATAGCTCATCATTCGCCGTAAAAGTCTCGGTCGCGTTCTTCATTCCAACGAATCCACGCCTCCTTTCTTGCTTTATCAAGATCGAAAGCGGTGATTGTACTTCTTCCTTCCCGGCCAAGGGTTACCTGTTGATACTGTTGGAGAACCAATTGTGTCCATTCTTCCTTTGATATTCTTGTCGGCCCAGAAACACGAGTAGGTTTTTTCAGTTTTGGCACCTTTTGACCCGGGGCAAGGTCACCGGCGAAGGGATTGTAAATCTGAACACTGCCTGAGAAAACCCGAACCATCGTTTGCTGGCTAGGGTCAACTTGAAGATCGTAGGACGTACCCTGGACTGCAGCGATGGCGGTAGGCGTTTCCACCTTATGACTGGAGCCGAAGCCAAGCATTCGGGTGACGCGTGACCACATCTTTCCGAATGAGAAAAAGAAGCTGTATTGCTCTTTCCGGGGTGTGTATTCAACTTCCTTCAATTCGAGAGAGGAGTTTGAGGCCAGACGAAGCACGCTGCGGTTATCTAAAATCAATTCCATCCGGCCCTCCTGCAAAACTCGGACCTTGTCACCCGATTTGAGCATGCTGTTGACAGTGGCAGTCTGCCAGGATTTGTCTGGCGCGGCTACCATCTGTCCCTCACCCTCCACCAAGGTTACCACCGCTTTTGCAGCCGGGGCGGTCATTTTCTCCGCTTCTGGTGGCTGGGTCGCGGGCGGTGGCAGAAGGGGTTTGCTTGCCGGGGGTTCAACCTTCTTTTTGGGGAGCCGAATAGTCTGGCCTACATAGATAAGGTTTAGGTCTTTGATTTTAGGGTTGAGCTTTATGATGTCGGCGGCGATGTTCTCATTATAGGCACCAAGGTGTTTGAAACAAAGATAGCTGACGCTGTCACCGCGCCTGACCTTTATCTTAAGGGTGTTGGGTGCTGCCGCGAGCAAACCGAGAGTTAGAACGACCACAATCATAAAGGCGGCAAACCGCGAGCCGGAAAATAGAGATCTTCTGAGCATTGGGTCATTGCTCCAAGCGAGAGAGTAGGTTGGATGTTAGCCGACCTTCGTCTTTTGCTTTTATCAAAAGAATAGAATAGTTGCAAGAAACAACTGAGGGAGTTGAACCTGCAAAATCCCCATCAGTTCTAAGATCACTGTCCTGATTCTATTTCACAGAGTACTACGGTGACATTGTCATGACCACCGGCGCTATTCGCCAATTCAATGAGTTTTTCCACTTTGCTCTGAAGACTTAGATCGGAGGAAAGGGTTTCTTGGATGGACATGTCATCTACCATGTCGGTCAAGCCGTCAGAGCAGAGAAGGAAGATGTCTCCTGGTAGAGTTTTCCCTCTTAAAACATCGACAGCCAGGCTTTCCTCAACCCCCACTGCTCTGAGGATGATGTTCCGAAGTCTATGCTTTCTGGCGGCGACGGCGGTGATAAGACCTTGATCTAGCTGTTCCTGAACAATCGAGTGATCTTTAGACAGCTGCTTGAGTTCACCCCCTCGAAGCAGGTAGGTGCGGCTATCTCCAACATGTCCCAAGATGCAGCTCTTATGGAACAGGAAAAGTAACTCCGCAGTGCAACCCATCCCCATGTGGTGCGGATTTTTCCTCACAGAATCTTGAATCCTCTTGTGGGCTAAGCTAAAAGCGCGATTTACCGCGTCGACATAATTTTCGTCAGACTGTGCCTTTAACTTCGAGAATACCTCGAGTGCAGCTTCACTAAAGATGGTACTAGCCAAAGCGCCTGCTGCCGCACCGCCCATTCCATCTGCCACTACAAACAAGCCTAGTTCCGGTCCCACAGCGAAGGCATCTTCGTTCTCCGTTCGCTTAAGGCCGGTATCTGATTTGCCGAATGCTTTTACTTGAGGCACAAACATGAAAGAAAAGGCCAGTTGGAGGAAGTAAAATTACCCGTGGCCACCCGCTGGGCACCGAGGTAAAAAGTATAAGATGCCGCACAACTAGAGTCATTTTACAGGAACTGGTGGGTGACTCAAAGCACTAATTCTC
>JASFKF010000214.1:0-4588 GCA_050118775.1 Syntrophobacterales bacterium | reverse complement strand
AAACTGATATGCATCCACTCGAGTGTGGCAAAAACCCGCCTGCTCCATTAAAGCATCGAGACTGGTGCGATTGAAGCGGGTAATGTGTTGGTGTGCGTAGGAAATCTCTCCGAATCTATTGACCAGACGTTCGACCAGTGGCCAAAGGCCAGCATAATTCGGGGTGGAAACCAGAACCAATCCATTTGGCTGAAGAACACGGAAGGCTTCTTGCATTAGGGCAAGGTTATCTTCCATAGACAAGTGTTCAATCAGTTCGATGATGGTTACCACTTGGAAGGTGCCAGCCTCGAAAGGGAGCGGTCCAGAGTCAACCCACTTGAACTGGTGATTTGGACTTCCATATCTGCGTTGGGCATAAGCAATTTGATCCTCTGCAATGTCCACCCCAATGGAAAGAGCAGCAGACTTCAAGGTGCCGATGAAGGTCCCCGGGCCGCAGCCAATGTCGAGATGGGTATCGTAGTGCTCCATCTCCGAGCGGATGCGAGCAAACTTCAAATGGTGCCACTTACTCTGTATACCGGCACACCGTCGAAATACTCTGTCGTAATAACCCCATTCAATGGAGTCGTAGACAAACTTAGGTTGAATATTAGGCTGAGTATGCATAAGACATCAATTTTGATTTCCAAGTACAGCGAAAAAACTCGAACCAACCAGGTGCTTGATTTTCACAAAGCACAAGAAAATAAAAACACAGCAAGTTGAGCTAAACTCATTCAAGAATTTCTCCTAAATATGAGAATCGGAAAATGATGCTGGGCAGACTGGCGCAGTGCTTGATCATCTTCGCTGAACACACGCAAATCTCCCTTCGACTTGTTTATGGTCATCACCGCCTCGAGGAAATAGGCTTTATCAGTGAGCTGTTTCGTTTTTCTTATGATCCACAGATCGGCTTTCCCGTCCCACAGTAAGGAGACAGGAATTCGAACGATGATTATATATTTGGGCCTCCCGCTCTTTACTTCCTCCCAAACCTTGCGCTGGAATTCTTGATAACGAGGATACTCTGACATGAGCGGATAAATGAGAGCAAAGGAACTGCTGCTTTGCCGCTGAGAAAGCAAAAATATCTGAGCTTCTGATCCCATGATGAAGATGGAGTCCTCTTTGCTTGTTCGTTCGGCGAGAAAATCAGCCAGGTCCTCTGATTCAGGGAATGGATTACCTCCAAAAAAAGAGCGGCTAAATTCAAGGCGAGATTGCTTGTAATAATATCCCGAGTGGGCCCAAATGGGCGCGGCAACAATGGTGGCAGCAATAAGTAGTGCAGCCCCTCTCCGGAGCATGCGGTCTCGTATCATAGAAAGACACAGTGCCACTGCCCAACCTCCGGCCAGTGAGACAGCTGGTGCAATCTGAGCGAAATAGTGATTGTAGACGGTTCCCGGAACGGTTGCCAAAAAGGAGCACAACAGAAAACTCAACATGAAACAACCCTTGAGATTTCTCCTGAAGCAGACAAACAGACTCACGGCCAAGCCCATGGCAATTATCAAGAAATTGCCTTTGACAATTTGCAGACTTATGGAGTAGATGCGGGGCAGGGTGTCCCATACACTCATTCGCTTGCTATAGATCAGACTGTGGGTCAGACTCCAGTACAAGAATTCATCAAAGACTTTGTGATAATAGTAATACCCGGCAATAAGCAGTACGACCAATATGAACCCAGCACCCCAGCCAAGCAGAATTGCTACAGATGTTCTCTTACTCATATCCTTTTTTAAAACACAGCTGATCAGGCTAGCGAGCACATACATACAGATAAATACAAGAACGAATGCTGCTGTTTGCTTGGTGAAAAAGGCTAGCGCTCCGCATATACCGCTTGCAGATGACAAGAGGATCGACCTTCTCTGGACAGCCAGCACTCCAAACAATAAGCTCATTGATATTGGCAGGAGCAAGAACATCTCTGTTGAGGCGGTAAACCCCTGTATAGCCGGACTGGAGCTAAATACAGCGTAGGCAAATGCTACCCACAAGCCTGCAGTATAGGATTCCGTGTAGGTCTTGGCCAGAAAGAACAGGACGATGAGGGTCACGAAATTGTACACATGTAAAAATGTATGGATGCCGGTTGAGGTTGGTGGCACGAAAAGAAGGGCGAGAGCGTTGAGATAAAATGTAACGGGCGGTTTTTGATCGACAACGTCTCTATAAGGCAGACCCTTGTTTAGGATCACCTGTCCCGCATAACCAAATATACCTTCGTCCCGATCTAGAGGTATGGATACTGTGTTGAGCCTGATGAGGATATAGACAAGGCAGATTGCGATCCACACCAGCCAGTAGCTCCGAGTGGAAAGGGAAAAAGTACCTCGAATTCTTGGTTTATCTTCGCCGGGATCGTTCCAGCGAAAGATTGACAAGAAATTGCTATGACTGAACCATATGGGCGGTTGACGGAACATTAGAGCAGTTTTATTCCTTTTTGGGAAAGAGATTGGTATTGAGAAACTCCATCTTAGCCAATCGGAAGCTAACTGCGGTCTGAAGACAGCCAAAGCCGTACTTTATACTGCGTGGGAGATTTATGGATGAGGCCTCGGGGAAATACTTGGTCGGACAACTTACCTCTGCAACTGCGTATCCAAGCCAGAGAATCTGAGCTAACATTTGATTATCGAAAACAAAATCATCCGAGTTGCAATTGAAGGGTATTTGTCCGAGCAATTCTCTGGAAAAACTTCTGTAACCAGTGTGATATTCAGATAGCTTTGCTCCCATCAGTACATTTTCTACCAAGGTCAAGAACCGATTGGCCACATATTTCCACAGCGGCATTCCCCCTTTTAGGGCATAGCCTCCCAAAATTCTGGAGCCCAAGACACAGTGATAGAGGCCGTTGCCGATCATGGTAACCATGGCAGGAATTAGCATTGGGGTGTATTGGTAGTCAGGATGAACCATAACAATGATGTCGCCGCCTTGATCCAAGGCCAGTTTGTAGCATGTTTTCTGATTGGCGCCATAACCTTGGTTGCGCGGATGAACATGGACTATAGTATTTGGTAGCTTTTCGGCTATGGCCACTGTATCATCTATACTGCCATCGTCCACCACAATCACCTGATCGACGTAATCTTGCGCCATGACCTCGGCATGGGTTTGTTGCAAGGTAAGAGCCGCGTTGTAGGCCGGCATTACCACGATAACTTTTTTGTTTTTAAACATCTCTTTTCCTCGAAAGGAGTAAAACCAGCAAAATCAATGCCATCTAAGTGGCTCTAACCGGCAGGCTACTGCAAACCTCATACCCACCCCGGCGGGACTTCCTCTATTCCGGGATGACGTTTTGGTCCCTTTGCAGACTTTCTCAGCAAGCGGCTAGGAGGAGAGGAGCCATATAGTTGATGCTTGATTTCCAGAGGCGAGTGTAACATACTTTCGCCAATGCTGTGGGATAGACTAATCCTGCAGTGAACAGTTCCCGGTTTCGGTATTGTTCCCTATGGTAGGACTTATTTTTGCTTCTAATGGCACATCAATTGCTTGAGAAGAAGAATTATAGCCTGGCAGGGCTAGGCAGCGGGCTATAAAATTGGGTTGCTTACTAATTAGTAATCCATCCGAAAATCAAAGATTTTCGGATGGAGCTGTCAGCCATCAGCGTTCAGCCGTCAGTCTAAACCCTTAATCTCAAATGTTTTTTGTTGAGAGCTGAAAGCTGACTGCTGATCGCGCTCATCCGGAAACGGCTATTTCCGGATGAGCACAAACTGAGAAGAAGCATTAAGACAAAAACCTGACCAAGTGAGATTATGGCCATAAAGACTCTACTGATTACCGGCGGTGCCGGATTTATTGGGACGAATTTCATTCGTTATGTCCTTGAACAGATGGAGCGCTGGCGGGTTGTAAACCTGGATGTTTTGACCTATGCGGGCAATCTCGCCAATTTTCAAGATTTTTCCACTAGCCTAGCGAATAGGCATCGTTTCATCCATGGAGATATAAGGGACCAAAATCTCCTTGCTCGCCTTTTCGCTGAGGAGAGCTTCGATATAGTGGTGCACTTCGCGGCGGAATCCCATGTGGATCGTTCAATTCTAGGCCCTGAGGCTTTTTTAGAGACAAACGTGGACGGGACCTTTCGCCTCCTCGAGGCGAGCCTCAAGAATTGGGAGCAAAGGGACAGGCCGGAAAATTTTCGTTTTTTGCATATATCTACAGATGAGGTTTATGGGAGCCTGGGGCCGGAGGGCTATTTTACTGAGTCCACACCCTATGATCCTTCCAGTCCCTATTCGGCTTCCAAGGCAGCCTCCGACCACTTTGTCAGGGCCTATTTTCGCACCTACGGCCTACCCACCATAATCACAAATTGCTCCAATAACTTCGGCCCTTATCAGTTTCCTGAAAAGCTAATTCCCCTGATGATCTTGAACATCATAGAAGAAAAACCCCTGCCGGTTTACGGAGACGGCAAGCATGTCCGGGACTGGCTTTATGTCATAGACCACTGTGATGGACTTTTAAGGGTTCTCGAGGAGGGACGGCTAGGGGAAACCTACAACATAGGGGGAGGGGCCGAGCGACAAAACATTGATGTTGTCCACTCGCTCTGTGATCTTCT
>JASFKF010000213.1:0-4590 GCA_050118775.1 Syntrophobacterales bacterium | reverse complement strand
CCCACCTGTGGTTCTATCGGCAACAAATCAGGCAACTATAAAGTACGTTTCTCTCGATGATCTGAAAAAATACGCTGTGGATATTTACTAGTTTTGTGGCGCTCTTTAACAATCCGATTCAGCTGAGTGGCACTACTCCTGAGTTTTCATAGCATGATAAGAAGGGAGCTTCATATGGAAACTACAAAAACAGACGAAAGATACTTCTCAGTAAAGATTATGCGCAGTTTACCCCTGAGTGAACAAATTCATCAGGCAAACGGCCTTGTCTGTAATGAGGCCGCAGAAGGTGAAAGCGTCTTTCTTGAAGGGTCGGAGACTCGTAATGGCCACATTCATTTACTATTCCGTCTAGGGCGCAGGGAGAACGGCAAAAAGAGATGAAAAAAGCGTTCAAGGGTAGGAATGAGGTTCATCATTTCCACTCTCTAAGGATCTACCATGAACTACTGCAGTAGTTGTGGTGAGCGATTAGTCTTGCGAGTTCCTCCAGGGGATGACCGACCTCGATTCGTCTGCAATGGTTGTGAAACCATTCATTACAGCAATCCCAAGATGGTTGTCGGCTCCATACCCGAAGCGAATGGCAAGATTCTTCTCTGCCGGCGGGCCATTGAGCCTCGTTTAGGAAAATGGACTTTGCCTGCCGGCTATTTGGAAAACGGTGAAACCGTCTCAGACTGCGCCAAACGTGAATCTTTTGAGGAGGCTTTGGCAAGGGTTGAGAACTTGAGGCCCTATGCCTTATTGAATCTTCCCTTCATCAATCAGGTCTACTTCATCTTCCGCGCCCATCTGGCAAATCATGATTATGGGGCCGGCAGCGAGAGTCTCGAGGTCAAGCTGTATCGGCCGGAAGACATTCCATGGTTGGAGTTGGCTTTTCCCGTGATACATGAGGTTCTCAAATTGTATTGTGAAGACCTAGTGTCCGGAGAGTTCCCTTTTCACATGGTGGACATTGCCCAAAAAATCGGATTGTGAGATGCTTAAAACCGCCTTTCCCTACATAGAAATCAGTCGTGTTGTTAGTGCTTCGCCAGATACAGTGTGGGAACTACTTACAGACACCTTCACCTGGAAAGATTGGGGACCCTCAATTCTCGCCGTGCGATCTTCAGATCGGTATATTTTTAAAGGATCTCATGGCCGCATTAAAACCGCTCTTCGTTTTTGGGTACCCTTTGAGGTCACCGACCTGGACTCTGGTAAGCATTGGTCCTGGCGTATCTTTGGTGTCAATGCTACAGGTCATCGCATTGAACAACTAAACGGAGAAAGGTGTCGCCTTATCTTCCAGGTACCCTTTTGGGCGGCCCCCTACCTCATCGTTTGCAAAATCGCCTTGGATCGGATTGTGCGGATGCTAAATAGGTGATATTTTTTGTCCCAGAGGTGAGTGAAAACATATGGATTGGGTCTTGTTGACTTTAGCACTGCTAATGATAGCTACGCTGGCAGGTTTCCTTCTTAAGATTACTCCTTACCCGGTTGGCGCGGCCCTTCTCCTTGTGCTGTTTATTTTCCGGCTCAAGAAGATGAATTCGAGCAGAAGATAATTTTATTCCTTTCCCTCTGGAAACCATGATTCAATTGGCTGACCCCTTCATTCCGGAAGAGTCTGCCGCAGGTTCCTTGGCCGGGATGACAGCGACAAGACAAACCGGCGAGGCAAGACTTGGCCAGACTACAGTGGCATTGACAAATAAGCAGGCCTGCTTATTTTCCTTTACAAATTATTGAATGTTCATTGAAAGGGAGACATTGCTATGAAAAAGCTAAATGCTGGCGATAAGGCTGCGAATTTTGCTTTGAAAGATCAGAATGAAAAAGAAGTTAATCTTGAAAATTACAAAGGTAGAAAAATTCTTGTCTATTTTTACCCTAAAGCTGACACTCCTGGATGCACCAAACAGGCGTGCAACGTGAGAGACGCCAAGGCGGAACTGGCCGATCTCGGCGTCGATGTTATTGGAATCAGTCCGGACGCCCCGGGCAAGCAGAAGAAGTTCGATGATAAGTACGACCTTGGATTTACCCTGCTATCTGACCAAGATAACAAAGTGGCCAAAGCCTACGGCGCCTGGGGGGAGAAATCAATGTATGGCAAGAAGTACGAGGGTATCATCCGCTCTGCTTTGCTCCTGGATGAGGAGGGGAAAGTGATGCAGACCTGGTACAAGATCAGTCCCAAAGATACAGTGCCCAAAGCACTTGAGGCCCTGGAGGAGGAGTGAGATGAATGATGGACAGGCTGAGAAGCTCGAGACTCAGAATGAAACCTCCTCTTGCCGTGAATTTCTTCAAAGCGATGATTCATTTTCCAAGTTGGATGAATCAGATGATTCCATATTCTATGCTACTGATCGATTCGTTCAACATATTGATTCCCTCGCGCTGGCGACGGTGGAAAGGATAATCGGAGAACTTGTCATCGAGGATAGTCCCGTTATTTTGGACTTGATGGCTGGTTGGGACTCCCATATTCCTTCGACCATTCAACCTCAGAGAGTTCTGGGGCTTGGCCTCAACCGCAATGAGCTCTCGAAAAACCAGGCTCTCACCGAATATCACATTCACGATCTTAACAAAGACCCGTCTTTACCTTTCCCAGATTGCACATTCGATACAGTGCTCAATGTGGTATCGGTAGACTACCTGACAAAACCTATTGACGTCTTTCGCGAGGTGGGAAGAATTCTCAAGCCAGGGGGCTTGTTTCTGGTTATTTTTTCCAATCGTATGTTCGAGCAAAAGGCGGTTAAGATCTGGCGTCAGTCTGGAGAAGAAGAGCGCGTTGTCCTGGTTGAGGAGTTCTTCAAACAGGCCGGGATCTTTACCAGTCCACAGATTTTCGTCTCAAAAGGTAAACCAAGGCCCAAGAATGATAAGTACGCCCATCTTGGTATCCCTAGTGATCCCATCTACGCAGTTTATGCTGAGAAAAGTGGAGGAGGGAAGAGCAAAAGGCCTGACCTCTCAATGATCTGGCCCCTCACGGATCTCCCGGATTCAGAGGAACTTGAGCGCAGGAAAAAAGGGGTGAAGGATACATTCCTGTGTCCTCACTGCAATGAGGGTTTGCTGAAGTGGGAATTGCCTCAGAACCCTTTTACTCAGTGGGACATGGCATTCTTGTTTGTCTGTTTTAACGATAGATGTCCGTTTTTGCTGAGAGGCTGGGAGGTCATGTACCGCCAAGGCAACATGGGAATGTCCTATCGTTTTGCCTACAACCCAGATCGTGACCAGTGCATGTCAGTGCCGGTTCCGAGTCTCCACGCCCTGAAAGAGGGTATTGTGGAGTAGAGGTTTCAGGTGTCAGGATAAACTAGCATGGGGCATAGGGCATGGAGCATAGGGTACAATATTTCGAAATTCGAAATTATTAACGCTGAAACCTGAAACCTCCGTCCGACCTGAGCACTGAAATATCTATCGCTTTTGCGATTCATACAATCAGAGTAAATCTCTGGTGTGAAGGGTATCTATTCATGAAGAACAACCTATCTTATGAACAACTTTTAAATCGGGTCAAGGAGCTGGAAGAAGAAGCTTCAAAGTACAGGGAAGCCGCTGAATCATTCAGGCTTACCGGTCAGTACATCAATGTAGCAATTGATTCCCTCTCAGCCAACATAGCGATATTGGATGAAAATGGCCTAATCTTGGAAACCAATCGCTCGTGGCAACAATTCGGCAAAAAAAACCAGCTAGAAAGTTCAGCCGACACTTTAGGTTTAAATTATCTTGAAATATGCGACACCACCGTAGGTAATCAAGATGAAATGGAAAAAGCACGGGAGGTTGCTGCTGGCATAAGAAAAGTCATCGCCGCTGAACTTGATGAATTCGGCACCGATTATCCCTGCCATTCACCCGAGGAAAAACGCTGGTGTTACGTCAGGGCCACCAGGTTAGAGGGTTTCGGCCCTGTGAAGGTGGTGGTAAGCCACGAAGACGTAACACCAATCAAGCTGGTTGAGGAGACTTTAAGAGAAAGGGAGTTTGAGCTGGAACTGCAAAAGCAAAACCTAGAGGAAGCCAATACAGCACTAAGAGTCCTGTTGAAAAGACGGGAAGAAGACAAAGGTGAGCTCGAAGAAAAAGTCCTGGCAAACGTTAAAGAGCTAGTAAATCCGTATCTGGATAGACTGAAAAATACCTCACTTAATCCTCAGCAAAGAGCACACCTGGAACTTATTGAGTCCAACCTAAACGACATTATTTCTCCTTTCTTGCAGCAGTTGTCCTCTAAATATTTAAATCTTACCCCGAGGGAAATTGAAGTAGCCACTCTAGTCAAAGAAGGCAAGGCAACAAAAGAAATAGCCGAAATGTTGAATCTATCCATGAATGCGGTGGACTTCCACCGAAAAAATATCAGGGAAAAGCTCGGTTTGAAAAACAAAAAGGCCAATCTCAGAACCCACCTATTGTCTCTTTCTTAATGGTAGTATTTACCTACCATTTAACTACTTTTACTTAACCATTGCAATGGGTAGGATAACCGTTATCTTTTCCACTAAAAGAACAAAAATTAAAAGGTGGAAGAGATAATGAAAGCTCATACTACAAGAGTCCAAGATA
>JASFKF010000212.1:0-4594 GCA_050118775.1 Syntrophobacterales bacterium | reverse complement strand
GAAATTCGGCGACATAGTCGAGGGTTTAACCATGCAGGAGAAAGTTGACCCGGTTACCGGTAAGGCCAGTAAAGTGATCGTCGAATTCAGAGAAACAGATGTGAGGCCGCGGGTTTCCATAAAAGACAAATCTGGTAAGACTGCTAAGGTAGGCAAAAGTGTCGCCCGCTACTTCATGCCCGTGGGTGCGATTGTTATGATTTCAGAGGGAGACGATGTATCAGCTGGAGATGTTTTGGCCAAGATCCCACGGGAGACTACCAAGACCAAAGACATCACCGGTGGTCTGCCCCGGGTAGCTGAGCTTTTCGAGGTCCGCAAACCCAAGGAACAAGCCGTGATCAGCGAGATCAGCGGCGTGGTCTCCTTCGGCAAGGACACCAAGGGCAAGCGCAAAGTGCTGATTACTCCTGAGGTGGGAGATAATAAGGAATACTTGATTCCCAAGGGCAAACACATCAGTGTCCATGAGGGCGACCTGGTGCGAGCGGGTGAGGCCCTTATGGATGGCGCGGCAAACCCCCATGACATTCTCAACATTTTGGGTGAAAAGGAGTTGGCCAAGTATCTGGTGGACGAGGTCCAACAGGTATACCGGCTGCAGGGGGTGAAGATTAACGACAAACACATCGAGGTAATTGTACGCCAGATGCTCAAGCGGGTCAGAATTACCGACCCAGGGGACTCTGATTTTCTCATGGGTGAGCATGTGGAAAAGTACCGTTTCGAGGAAGCCAACCAGAAATTGCTGGAGGAAGGCAATAAGCCAGCAGTGGGCGAGCCCCTCCTGCTTGGCATAACCAAGGCATCCTTGAGCACTGAGAGCTTTATCTCGGCTGCCTCCTTTCAAGAGACTACCAAGGTACTTACCGACGCGGCAGTAGCCGGCAGGGTGGATTTTTTACGAGGCCTCAAGGAAAACGTCATCATGGGAAGGCTGATTCCTGCCGGATCGGGCCTCAAGAAATACAGGGAATTGGTGTCTGGCGAACAGGAGGAAGCGGTAGGATCTTGATAAAAAGTTAGCGCTCAGCCATCAGCAGTCAGGGATCAGCAATCAAGGCTGAGAGCCGAAGGGTTTTGCCATAAAAATGTCTTGACAAATTGCAAATAGATAAGTAAGTTTGCAGGATTTCGGTGACGACGGTTCTCGGCTTCAAAAGCATGGAATTTACGAGTAAGTGAGACATAGCTATTATGCCCACAATTAATCAATTGGTTCGAAAGGGAAGAAGACGGGTTAAGCGAAAAAAGAGCACTCCTGCTCTGCAGGGTTGTCCACAGAAGCGTGGCGTGTGTGTGCGAGTTTACACCACAACCCCAAAGAAACCCAATTCAGCGCTCCGCAAGATCGCTAGGGTGCGATTGACTAATGGTATTGAAGTGACTTCCTACATTCCAGGTGTGGGCCACAATCTTCAGGAGCACTCGGTGGTTCTGATACGAGGTGGCCGGGTAAAGGACCTACCAGGAGTTCGTTACCACATCATCCGAGGCACGCTAGACGCCACTGGGGTTCAAGATCGACGCCAAGGTCGTTCTAAATACGGAGCAAAGAAACCCAAGTAACCAGTAGGTGAGCGGTCACCATAGCATGGGCCACGGGCATATCGCCGTGGCCCATCTCATGTAGCAGCCCAACAAGAGGGGTTGATAGGGGGCAACTGCCCCATTTGAGGAGCATCATAATGCCGAGAAGAAGAGAGGTTCCCAAAAGAGAGATTCTGCCGGACCCCAAGTACGGCAGCAAACTGGTTGCTAAATTTATTAACAACATAATGCGGAAGGGCAAAAAGAGCGTGGCCGAGAGGACCATTTATCAATCCTTCGACATTATTGCCCAGAGGACCAAACAAGACCCTCTTGAAGTTTTCAAAAAGGCGTTGGATAACGTCAAACCTGTTTTGGAAGTGAAGTCCAGGCGGGTAGGGGGGTCAACCTATCAAGTGCCGGTAGAGGTACGTAGTAGCCGCCGAGTAGCACTGGCTATTCGTTGGATAATCAACTATGCCCAGCAGCGCTCGGAGAAAAACATGACTCAGAAGCTGGCGGGCGAACTCATGGATGCGGCCAATAACCGCGGTGCTTCAATTAAAAAGAAGGAAGATACTCACCGCATGGCTGAAGCAAACAAGGCGTTTGCGCATTATCGCTGGTAAATCAGCGATGTGGGATGTGAGATGTGCGATAGGTGATTTGAGATTAGATATATTTTTTGGTCTTTATCCCACATCTCAGATCTCACATCTCACATTGGGAAGAGAAGATTAGCAAGTAAGCTAAGGATAGAAAAGCAGAATGCCCAGAGCTGTACCCATAGAAAAAGTTCGTAACATCGGTATCATGGCCCACATTGATGCCGGGAAGACGACGACCACCGAGCGAATATTATATTACACCGGGGTCTCTTACAAAATGGGAGAGGTCCATGAGGGAACGGCGGTGATGGACTGGATGGAACAGGAACAGGAGCGGGGGATTACCATCACTAGCGCTGCCACCACCTGTTTTTGGAATAATCACCGTATCAATATCATAGACACCCCCGGACATGTAGATTTTACCATTGAGGTGGAGCGATCACTGCGGGTTCTGGATGGGGCTGTTGCCATTTTCTGTGCTGTTGGGGGAGTAGAGCCGCAGTCAGAGACAGTCTGGCGTCAGGCTGATCGCTATGGCGTGCCACGGATTGCTTTTATCAACAAGATGGACCGCTTGGGAGCAGATTTTGACCGCTGCCTGGCTAAGATGCGAACCAGATTGGGGGCAACTCCCGTAGCAGTGCAAATCCCCCTGGGCAAAGAGCAGGACTTCAGAGGGATTATAGACTTGGTAGAGATGAAAGCGGTGGTTTGGGAGGAAAGCACTCTCGGCGCCGCCTACAAGGTGGTTGAAATCGAGGATGAGTTAAGGGATGAAGCGGAAGAGCATCGGCGAACTCTGGTGGAAACAATAGCCGACACTGATGAAAACATCTTGGAGAAATACCTGGAGGGTCACGAGATAAGTAATGAAGAGATCGGGGCAGCACTACGCATGGGTACCCTCCAGTTAAATCTAGTGCCGGTGTTTTGCGGAGCTGCCTTCAAGAATAAAGGTGTGCAATTACTTTTGGACGGTATTGTCAAGTACCTTCCCTCTCCCGCTGATGTCCAGGCAATTTCAGGCATCACACCTCAGGGCGAAGAGGAGACGCGTGTAGCAGATGATAAAGCACCCTTTGCAGCATTGGCCTTCAAGCTGATGAATGATCCCTATGTGGGACATCTTACTTTTCTCCGCATCTACTCCGGCCGCCTTACCAGCGGAACCCAAGTTCTGAACTCGAGCAAGACTGTGCGGGAGAAGATAGGCCGGCTGATGAAAATGCACGCCAACAAAAGGGAAGAGATCAAGGAAGTCTATGCCGGTGATATTGTGGCAGCTTTGGGGTTGCGCAATAGTGCTACCGGCGACACTCTTTGCGATCCGACCCGACCCATCGTGCTTGAGGCTATGGATATCCCAGCACCGGTGATCTCTATTGCGATTGAACCCAAGAGCAAAGAGGATCAAGAAAAACTTGGGGCGAGCCTGGCCAAAGTTGCTGCCGAGGATCCCACCTTTGTGGTGAGGGTGGAGGAGGAAACCGGTGAGACCATCATATCGGGCATGGGGGAACTCCACCTTGAGATAATTGTGGACCGGCTCCTGAGGGAATTCAAGGTTAACGCCAATGTGGGCAAACCTCAAGTAGCATATCGCGAGACCATAAGTCAGAAAGTGCGGGCCGAAGGGCGATTTGTCAGACAGAGTGGTGGTCGTGGGCAGTATGGTCATGTCTGGCTAGAGCTGGAGCCCAACGAACGCGGTGCTGGATTAGAGTTTGTGGACCGCATTGTCGGTGGTGTGGTTCCCAAAGAATACATTAATTCTGTGGCGCGAGGGGTCAAGGAGGCTTTAGAGCAAGGAATTCTCGCTGGCTATCCCGTAGTGGATATTCGGGTCAGCCTGGTGGACGGCTCCTATCATGAGGTGGACTCTTCAGATATCGCCTTTGCCATTGCTGGATCTATGGCAGTTAAGTCTGGTGTCAAGGATGGTGCCCCAATCTTGCTGGAGCCGATTATGATTGTAGAAGTTGTGGTGCCAGAGGAATATATTGGCGAGGTGGTTGGAGACTTTAACTCTCGCCGCGGCCGTATCTCACAAATGGAAACTCGTGCCAATGTCCAGGTAATTGAATGTCGCGTTCCTTTGGCAGAAATGTTTGGTTATGCTACGGATTTGCGCTCAGCCACCCAGGGGCGAGCCACTTTTCATATGCAATTTTCTCATTATGATCCGGTACCGTTTTCCATCTCAGAGGAGGTGAAAGCCGCGGCTGCCGGCTAGAGCGTCAAGAGGACAGATCAGGGGTTAGTGGTTACTGGGGCGGCAAGATAAACTCCCCCGTGATCGTTTAAGAAGAAGGGAATAATAAGTCCAAGGAGGGACCGCCATGGCGAAGAAGAAGTTTGAGAGGACGAAGCCGCATATAAACGTAGGGACAATAGGTCACATAGATCATGGTAAGACGACATTGACGGCGGCGATAACCAAACATTTAGCCAAG
>JASFKF010000211.1:0-4597 GCA_050118775.1 Syntrophobacterales bacterium | reverse complement strand
TAGGTTGTCCCCTGTGGTAAGAAGTGTGCTGAGGAAGGTGCAGTTCTAGGGGACAACAATACCCCACCCCAAATATCTCGCCGGAATGCTTTACACCACCCATCAATTTTCCCACGAATCCGTCATCTGATTAGGCCTGAGCGGGACTTCTTTATTTGTAAGGAGTTGATTTTTCTCTCTTTTGAGGGACTAGTGAAGTTCCTAAGTCCTTCGATTTATAAATTCGATGACGAATTTATTCACTCAGGACTTAGTGCTGAGACAGCATAGCTGTTCATCATCAGTTTAAACATGTGTCACGATATTTGCGAATCGAAGCACTAAGGACGTGGGAGTTATGACCATGACTGTAACAACCATGCTGTTGATCATATCTGGGGCTCTTCTTGGTGCGTTGCTAGGGGCTTTCATTGTCAAGAAAAGCATGGAAGCCCGAATGAGATCCACCACCAACGCAGCCCAGAAGATTATTGATGAAGCCAGAAAGGAAGCTGAAACCGTTAAGAAAGAGGCGATGCTCCAGGCCAAAGACAGCCTCTATCAAATGAAGGTGGAATTCGAACGGGAGACCAAGGAAACTCGTAGAGAACTGCAAAATTTGGAGCGCCGTCTACTGCAAAAGGAGGACAACCTAGAAAAGAAAGGAGAGCTGTTCGACAAACGGGAGACCAACCTGTCCCGTAAGGAAAAAGCCCTCCTTCAACAAGAGAATGAGCTGACTGAAAAGGAAGATACTTTAGGTAAACTTATTCAGGAGCAGCGTGCCCAACTCGAGCGTATCGCCGGGATTCCGTCCTCTGAGGCGAAGGAGTTGCTGATAAAATCGATGGAAGCTGAGGCGAGGCATGATGCGGCCAAGCTAATCAAGCGGATAGAGACCAGTGCTCGGGAAAGTGCCAGCAAAAAAGCTAGAGAAGTCATCTCCTTGGCCATAAAGCGCTATGCAGGTGACTATGTTGCGGAGAAGGCCATATCGGTTGTAGCCCTTCCCAACGAAGAGATGAAAGGAAGAATAATCGGGCGGGAGGGGCGCAATATCAGGGCCATCGAAGCGGCAACCGGTGTCGATCTGATTATTGACGATACGCCCGAGGCTGTAATTCTCTCTGGATTCAATCCCATTCGTCGTGAGGTAGCGCGGTTGTCCTTGGAACGGTTGATCATTGATGGCCGCATACACCCGGCTCGAATAGAGGAAATTGTTGAAAAAGTTAATCAAGAGGTGGAGAGTGCCATCCGTGAAGCTGGTGAACAGGCAGCTTTTGACGTCGGGGGGCACGGTATTCATCCTGAGGTGATAAAGCTGCTGGGGAAATTGAAGTACCGAACAAGCTACGGCCAAAACGTCTTACAGCATTCATTAGAAGTTTCTTTTCTCTGCGGTATCATGGCTGCTGAGCTGGGGATGAATGAAAAACGGGCCAAGAGGGCCGGCTTGCTGCACGATATAGGCAAGGCGGTGGATCATGAAGTGGAAGGACCGCATGCCACCATAGGCGCCGAACTTGCCAAGAAGCACGGAGAATCGGCCAAAATTGTTCACGCCATTGCCGCTCACCACGAAGACATAGAGCCGGAGTCCGTGTTGGCGGTACTGGTGCAAGCCGCGGACACTCTCTCGGGAGCGCGGCCCGGTGCTCGCAAGGAGCTGATGGAAACCTATGTGAAGAGATTGGAAGAACTTGAGAAAGTTGCCAATTCCTTTAGAGGTGTGAGCAAGTCCTATGCTATCCAGGCCGGGCGCGAACTACGTATCATAGTTGAAAATGACAAGGTCTCCGATGATGAGTCGGTGATGTTGTGCCGCGACATCGTCAAACAAATTGAGAACGAGCTCAGCTATCCTGGACAGATTAAAGTGACGGTTATTCGTGAAACCAGGGCTGTAGACTATGCGAAGTGAGGCAGGTTAGCCAGTTAAGCCGGTTAGGCCGGTTAAGCCGGATTATAAATAGATGTGTTCAGTTTATCTTTCAATGACCAATAGCTTAACCGACCAAACTGGCTCAACCGGCTAAACCGACAAAACTGACTAAACCGGCTTAACCGAAAGACAATTTCCCATGGGAGAGAAAATTCCGGGTTTGACAAGGATTCTTTTCATCGGAGACATTGTTGGCAAGCCGGGCAGATTGGCGGTGAGAACGCTTCTACCTCAGCTTGTGGGAAGTAAGGAAATAGATTTTGTCATAGCCAATGCAGAAAACGGTGCCGGGGTGGCTGGTTTAACCCCGAAGGTGGCCGATGAGTTATTGGAAAACGGCGTCGATGTGCTTACCTCGGGAAACCACATTTGGAGAAAAAAGGAAATTGAACCCTATCTAGAAGAGAGCTCGAGGTTGCTGCGACCGGCCAATTATCCGGCCGGAGTAGTGGGGAAAGGGCACGCAATACTCAAAACTGCGGGTGGCACTTCAATTGGTGTTATCAATCTAGAGGGGCGGGTCTTTATGAGCCCCTTGGAGTCCCCTTTTAGAGTTGGGGATGAGCTTATCGGCCGGCTGTCTGAAAAGACCAAGATAATTGTGGTTGATTTCCACGCTGAAGCTACCTCGGAGAAACAGGCACTTGGATGGTATTTCGATGGTAGGGTCAGTGCGGTTGTGGGCACTCACACTCATGTGCAAACGGCAGATGAGCAGATCCGTGCTTCCGGCACAGCCTACATCACTGATGTGGGAATGACAGGGGCAACGGAGTCGATCATCGGCATAAGAAAAGAGGAGGCCATAGCCCAGTTGATCAGCCAAACCCCCAAGAGATTTACAGCGGCTAAAGGCGGTCGTCAGCTACAAGGGGTTTTACTTGATGTCTCCCCGGAGACGGGCCGCACCGAGACGATTCAACGAATTTGTTTGAGTGTTGATGGATAGATCCTGCACAACAGATGTGGGATGTGCGATATGTGATGTGAGATTTCATATTTGTCTTGGGATTTTTTATCCCACATCTTAGATCTCATATCTCACATCCAGCTTGCAGTTCTCGGTGCCTAGTAAACAGATGGAGGATTTGGGCTTGCAAAACGTTTTTGATGTTCTTGAAGAGCGGGGTTTTATAGAGCAGAGCACCGATGCTGCCGCCTGTCGCCAGCTGCTGGAAAAACCGATTACCTGTTACATAGGCTTCGATCCCACTGCTACAAGTCTGCATGTGGGAAGTCTTTTGCCTATAATGTCCTTGGCTCACATGCAGCGCTGTGGACATCGGCCCATAGCCCTGGTTGGTGGCGGCACTGCCCTGGTGGGAGACCCCAGCGGCAAGACAGAGATGCGCCAAATGCTCAGCCGCGAGGAAATTGATGAAAATGCAGAGAAATTGAAAGTCCAGTTGGGCCAGTTCATCGACTTCAGCTCGGGCAAAGCCTTGCTCCTTAACAACGCGGACTGGTTGGCGCCACTGAATTATATTGAGTTCCTGCGGGATATTGGCCGTCACTTCAGCGTGAATAGGATGCTCAGTGCGGAAAGCTACAAGATGAGGTTGGAAACCGGGCTCAGCTTCATAGAATTCAACTACATGTTGCTCCAGGCCTACGATTTCCTCTTGCTGTTTGATGATTACGACTGCAGCATGCAGATGGGTGGTAGCGACCAGTGGGGAAATATAGTTGCCGGGGTTGATCTGGTTCGCCGGATGCGTCAGAAGACTGTTTATGGGATAACCTTCCCTCTGATTACCACTGCCAGCGGCGAGAAAATGGGAAAAACCGCGCAAGGCGCTGTTTGGCTGGACGGCGAGTTAACCTCGCCCTATGAGTATTACCAGTACTGGATTAATACCGAAGACCAAGACGTGGGGAGATTTCTTGGATATTTTACCTTCCTGCCCATGGAGGAAGTTCAAGCAGTTGCAGACTTACAAGGAGCAGATCTAAATCTAGTGAAGACCATCCTTGCCTACGAGGTGACCAGAATCACTCACGGGGAGGCTGCGGCGAGTGCTGCCCAGGCAGAGTCAGAAGAGATTTTCGGGGCACGGAGTATTCCGGAGGACCTTTTGCCCAGCAGTGGGGTCCGAAGGCAACCCATGGCTGCCGCTGGCGCCGCTGCTGCTGGAATGCCTACCACCACAATCGGTTCAAGCCGATTAAGTCAGGGCATTCCCGCTTTTGAGCTCTTTGCGGAGGTTGGCTTATGCTCATCCAAGGGAGAAGCGAGACGGCTCATTCAACAGGGCGGAGGCTATATAAACGGCCAGCGGATTCAAAAGTTTGATGACCGGGCCACGCTGGATCACTTGGACAAAGGGGAAATACTCTTGCGGGCGGGCAAAAAAAAATACCACCGGGTTCAGGTAGATGAGAGCGAGTAGGATCGCATGCCGCAGAGCGCACGGCGCATAGCGAAAAAGCATGGAGCCAAGGGACAATACCCTGTATCTTATAGGTAAATACCGCTAGATTCTGAATTCTGGCTCCGGGCTCCTGAATTCTGACTCCTTATTCTTTACCATATTACAATTTTTTCTCACTTTTTTCCTTGACAAACAAACCTCGTTCTATGTATAAAGGCGAGCTGTTGCCCTGCGGAAGAAGTACTTTTTAGGTCTTGACAATCCGCGGGTTTCATACTATAAAATAAAGACCGTTAGTGGC
>JASFKF010000210.1:0-4604 GCA_050118775.1 Syntrophobacterales bacterium | reverse complement strand
TGCTAAGAACAATTGAGTGGTGGCTCTTTCCTTTGCTGCTGTTGGACGCGACTGTCGAAACCAGAGGGTCTCATGGTTAGAGATGAAGATTATGCTTCCAAATACCAGGATGCTCGTCGCAGACACTGGGGCGCAGTTGCCTGCAAAAAAGATAACTGGGCTTCCAAGGGAGTTTATTATCACAAAAGGCTTACACAAATTTATCAGTTTCTCGTTGCCCCCGGTCAACAAGTGCTTGAGATTGGTTGTGCCGAGGGAAATTTGCTCGCCGCGCTAAAACCCGCTCTTGGGGTTGGGCTAGATTTCTCGGGTGAAATGCTCAAGCGAGCTGCTCAGCGATATCCTGAACTAAATTTTATCCAGTGCGACGCCCATTCGATTAGCCTAAACCATACATTTGATGTCATCATCCTCTCCGATCTTATTAATGATCTCTGGGACGTCCAAATCGTCCTCCAGGAGATTGGGCGACTGGTCACTCCTGGGACGCGGATCATCATAAATACCTACAGCCGCTTATGGGAGTTGCCTCTGGCCCTGGCTCAGCGGCTGGACGCGGCCACGCCGGTGCTAGGCCAGAACTGGCTGACGGTTGAGGATATAAGTGGATTACTTAATTTGGCCGAATTTGAGGTTGTTCGGCATTGGCCCGAAATTGTATGGCCCCTGGAAACCCCTGTTTTGGCGAATTTTTTTAACCGATTTCTAGCAAGGTTTTGGCCTTTCTACCACTTTGCCCTGACAAATTTTCTAGTGGCACGCCCCCAACCTAAGAAGCAGCCGGCTGATAGAGAACCACTCGTCTCAGTGGTTGTACCAGCCCGCAACGAGGCTGGCAATATTGACGAGATATTTGCTCGTACTCCGGAAATGGGTAGTGGAACTGAACTGGTCTTTGTTGAAGGACATTCCAACGACGATACCTATGCTGTGATCAAAAGCAAGCTTGAGGAGCATCCTGAGCGCAGCTGCAGATTGCTTCAGCAAACTGGTAGTGGCAAGGGGGATGCAGTCAGACTGGGATTCAGTCACGCCAGGGGAGATGTGTTAATTATCCTGGACGCCGATTTAACCGTCCCACCTGAAGATCTGCCTCGTTTCTATAATGTGTTGAGGTCGGGAAAGGGCGAGTTTGTCAACGGGGTGCGACTTGTTTACCCCATGGAACGGAAGGCCATGCGCTATCTCAACCTGGTGGGCAATAAATTTTTTAGCTTGGCTTTTTCCTGGCTCCTTGGTCAACCCATAAAAGACACTTTGTGCGGCACCAAAGTTCTTTGGAAGACCGACTACGAGATGATTGTGGCCAACCGATCTTACTTTGGGGACTTCGACCCCTTCGGTGACTTCGATTTGATCTTTGGCGCTGCCAAACTTAGCCGTAAAATAGTTGACATGCCGGTACGGTACCGCCAGCGAAGGTATGGTACTACCAACATCCAGCGCTGGAGACACGGATTTTTACTGCTGCGTATGGTGCTGTTTGCAGCCAGACGGATTAAGTTCTTCTAAAAGGATCTTTTTGCAATGCTCAAGGATTTCCTAGCCCATCCTCTCACCCATGGGCTGAATATAGACAGCCCCCGCTGCACCGAACTTCGTCGGTCCATAATCCAACAGAAGAGTTTCCTCCGAAAAATATATGAGGAATGGCACTTAGCTGTTGCTTCGCTGTTGCCCTTAAATGAGGCGCCGGTTGTGGAGTTGGGTTCTGGTGGTGGTTTTCTCTCTGATTACTTGGACGAAGTGATAACTTCGGAAGTCTTCTATTGCAGAGATGTGCGGTTGGTATTAGATGGCGCCAGGTTGCCCTTTGTGAACGAATCCTTGGGTGGCATCGTCATGACAGACGTACTACATCATCTGCCGCAGCCCAGGCTTTTTTTAGCAGAGGCAAAGCGGTGTTTGCGCCCAGAGGGTCTGGTGATTATGATAGAACCGTGGGTGACGCCTTGGTCGCGACTGGTATATTCCACCTTACACCATGAGCCCTTCCAACCTGAAGCCCCACAATGGTCATTCCCTGAAGGTGGACCCCTTTCCGGAGCTAATGGGGCTTTACCGTGGATCATTTTTGCAAGAGATCGAGGGCAGTTCGAGAAAGAGTTTCCAGAGTTGCAGATCCACTCAATAAAACCCTTCATGCCCTTCCGCTATTTACTCTCCGGCGGTGTATCCGGGCGCAGCCTTATGCCGGGATGGAGCTTTACTTTCTGGCGAAAATTAGAAAATCTCCTGCAACCCTGGATGAACCATTTGGCCATGTTTGCCCTCATAGTGCTTCGCAAACATTCTTAATGGGACAGTAAAAAATAAATGTTTTTATGATGTTATAAGACCTAGCGACTAATCTCTCAGCTAGCATTGAAGCAAAAAAGTTACCTAGTCATATGCAAGGGTAGAAATTCGAACATGACTTCCAGCAAAACATCTGGAAACACCATCTTCACCATGCGCCGTGATATTTGGGTCTGTATTCTATTAACTATAGCAATAGCTGTAGTCTTCTTACAGCTGCCCGGGCATGATTTTGTTAACTATGATGACGATCTATTTGTTTACGAAAACTCGCAGGTGCGAAAAGGGTTGAGCAAAGAAGGCGTTATTTGGGCCTTGACATCTTTTTCCCCCGACTACTGGAAGCCATTGTCATGGCTCTCCCACATGCTGGACTGCGAGCTCTTTGGATTAAAGCCAGGAATGCATCACCTGGTCAATCTACTGTTTCACCTGGCAAACAGTGTGTTGCTCCTGTTGGTTCTCAACAGGATGACCGGTGCCCTGTGGCCCAGCAGTTTTGTTGCCGCACTCTTTGCCCTCCACCCTCTTCATGTGGAGTCCGTTGCCTGGGTGGCGGAAAGGAAAGATGTACTCAGTGCTTTTTTCTGGTTATTAGCCGTCAGGGCCTATAGCCGTTATGTTGAGCGGCCTCGATCTCGCCGCTATCTCTTGGCTCTTTTCTTTTTTGCCTTGGGTCTTATGGCAAAACCGATGGTCGTAACCCTGCCTTTTGTCCTCCTTCTCCTTGACTACTGGCCCTTGGAACGCATGGAGATAAATCGCCTAAGGGTGAAACAGAATGAGGGAGGTATGGCAAGATCGTCAGTTTTCCATTTAGTCTGGGAAAAGATTCCCTTTATTGTTCTCTCCGGGGCTACCACTGTCGTGACCATCATTGCCCAGCGACAGGTGGGGGCCTTAAAATCTTTTGAAGGCTTTCCATTCAGCCATCGCATAGCCAATGCCCTTGTCTCTTACGTGAGCTACATCGGCAAAATGGTCTGGCCACATAAGCTTGCCGTCTTCTACCCCTATCCCACCACTATTCCTCTTTGGCAGTCTGCTGGGGCGGGATTGCTGCTCATAACCATCTCTGTTCTCTTGCTGCGGGCAGCGGCAAACCGGCCTTATCTGGCGGTTGGTTGGTTGTGGTATGTTGTCACCCTCCTGCCCGTCATTGGCCTGGTGCAGGTTGGTGTCCAGGCCATGGCGGATCGATACACCTACCTATCTATCATTGGTCTGTTTATCATAATTGCTTGGGGTATTCCCAGTGTTTTGGCGAGCTGGCGCCACCGAAAAAAGGCAATCGCCCTCGCAGCCACGGTGCTACTGCTCGTCTTTGCCATCTGCTCTATGCGGCAAGTAAGCTACTGGCAGGATAGTGCTTCCCTTTTCCAACACACCAACAAGGTGACCATCAACAACGATGTGGCCCACAATCACCTAGGCCTTGCTTTGGCTGCCCAGGGGCGGTTCGAGGAGGCCATGAGCCATTATGTCCAAGCTCTGCGAATTAAGCCCAGAGAACCATGGGTTCATAGCAATCTAGGAATAGCCCTCGCCAGGCAGGGCAGACTCGCCCAGGCAATAGACCACTATGAAGAGGCCTTGCGAATTAAGCCTGACTTAGCAAAAGCGCATAATAACCTGGGAAATGCCCTTGCCAAGCAGGGTAAACTTGAGGAAGCCATGAGCCATTATGCCGAGGCCCTGCGGATTAAGCCTGACTTTGAAAAGGCGCATAATAACCTGGGAAATGCCCTTGCCAGGCAGGGTAAACTTGAGGAAGCCATGAGCCACTATGCTGAAGCGCTGCGAATCAACCCCGACTACGCCGGGGCTCACAATAACCTGGGAAATGCCCTTGCCATGCAGGGTAAACTTGAGGAAGCCATGGACCATTATTCTCAAGCCTTACGGATTAATCCCGAGGACGCAGAGGCCCACAACAACCTAGGCAATATACTTGCCGCCAAGGGTAGGCTTGAGGAGGCTGCCAACTGCTATTCTGAAGCCCTCAGGATTAATCCCGACTACGCCAGGGCTCATTACAACTTGGCAAATACATTGGCTGCCATGGGAAGGTTTGATGAAGCTGTGGGCCATTACTCCGAGGCACTGCGTATCTGGCCAGACTACGCGGCAGCGCGAAAGCACCTTGAACTCGTTCTGCAACTAAAAGGCAAATTGCCTGAGACCTCAGGCACTGATACACGACCATAGAGTGCTCGAAATCAACATAATTAGACCCACCGCTGCATTCTGATGGGCCCATCCCCGGAATCTTGGATTTCTGGATGGACATTAGAATTGGGTAAGGA
>JASFKF010000209.1:0-4607 GCA_050118775.1 Syntrophobacterales bacterium | reverse complement strand
CCTTTTGGGGAAATGTCCGGGCAAAGGCGGCTTTCTTGAGACGAGAGGTGTGATGGCAGAAATCAGCCGCTTGGCTTTGTCGCTCAGCAAGCTGGGAATACAGGCCCTGGCCCGTTGGTTTAAGGCGTCGGTACGGGTCCACGACGCCGAAAACGTTCCAGAAGGCATCATCGTCTTCGCAGTAAACCATTTCACCCGTTTGGAAACCCTGATTCTCCCCTACGAGTTTTACAGGCTCACCGGCAAACCAATTATGTCTCTCGCTTACCATGGTCTGTTCACCGGAGCTCTCGGTATTTTTTTGGACAACGTGGGTGCAGTGTCCACGAAGGATCCCAACCGGGACAAAACTATCATTCGCTCCCTACTAATTGGAGACAATCCTTGGCTAATTTTTCCAGAAGGCTCCATGATCAAGGACAAAAAGATCATTGAGAGCGGCAAGTTCCTTATATACAGCACCACGGGCACCCGGCGACCGCCTCATACCGGCGCTGCAGCCCTGGCCTTACGTACGGAATTCTACCGGCTGAGGCTTCAACACTTGCAGGCGACTGACGGCGATTTGCTCAATCAGCAGTTGCAGATTTTTGATCTTTCTTCCATGGAACAAGTGAGCAAGGGCGAGACCTTTCTGGTGCCAGTCAACATCAGTTATTACCCTATTCGGTCAAGGCAAAACGCCATTGAGAAAATTGCCTCATATCTTGTAAAAGAGATGCCCGACCGCATCGTGGAGGAACTGCAAACCGAAGGAACCATGCTTCTTTCCGGAGTGGACATTGACATAACTATAGACAAGCCTCTGGCCATAAGGCCATTGCTTAGAAAGCGGCTTATCCAAAAAGACATACGCGCCTTACACCGCATAATGCCCGACGATCTACTGCCTTCCAGGCCGGTAATGCGGCGAATCGCCAGCAAACTTACCATGAAGGTGATGGCTTCCATTTACCAAAATACAATGGTCAATTATGACCACCTGATTGCCTATATTTTAAAATATTATCCTGGGCAAAAATTGAGTTTTTTCAGTCTAGCTCAACGGCTTTACTTGGCTGCGGAAACAGTCACTAAGCTCAAGTCGGTAAGGTTGCATTCAGGGTTACTTCAGGACCAATGCGTTCAGCTCTGTCGCAACTACCACACAGTCCTGGCCGATTTCCTCGAGGTGGCGAAACAAAGCGGTGCGGTTGAAATAGAAGGCGATGTCGTCCACCTGAAGAGGCTGGCAATGAAAAGGCTGTTTGATTTTCATAGCATCCGGAGAGAAAACCCCTACCAGGTTATTCTCAATGAGGTGGAGTATCTTCGGCCGCTAACGAGAAAAGTGCGCTTAATTGCTGAGCATTCTAGTTGGTCGCTGCGCTGGCGGTTGCGGCGCAAATTTCTCCGAATATCCAGGCGGGAGTTCGACTCCGATTATGCAACCTATCAGCGCAAGGATGAATCAAAACCAAAACATATTGGTGCGCCGATTTTTTATCGCAAGCTTCGCCCCAGGGCCGGAGTATTGCTGGTTCATGGGTATTTGGCTGCTCCCGAAGAGGTAAGGCCTCTTGCCGAATATCTTCGTCAACAGGGCTACACGGTTTTTGCCCCGCGCCTCCGCGGGCACGGCACTAGTCCGGAAGATCTGGCACTCAGAACCTGGGAAGATTGGTTGCAGTCAGTGGAACGTGGTTATATGATCTTGGCGAATAGTGCCAAGGATGTTGTTTTGGGAGGATTCAGTATGGGAGCTGGTCTAGCTCTACTCGCAGCTACAAACATGCTATATAAGGTTAAGGCCGTCTTTGCCATCAATTGTGCCATGAGACTAAGAACAAGAACCGCCAAGCTTGCCCCAGCTGTTGTTCTCTGGAACAGACTGGTGGACAAGTTAGTTAAAGATGAAGGACGGAGGCACTTCGTACCCAATGAACCTGAGAACCCCCATATCAACTATTTTCGCAATCCCATAAGTGGGGTAAAAGAGCTAATTGAACTGATGGACCAGCTCTCACCTCGACTTGATCGCATAAAGGTCCCGACCCTCTTGATCCAATCATCCGGGGACCCCGTTGTTCATCCCGAAGGAAGTAAAGAAGTATACGAAAACCTCGGTTCAGAGGATAAGGAGTTGGTCATGTTTAACTCCGACCGTCACGGCATCCTCAGAGGTGAGCTCTCAGAGCGTGTTTTTGCCCGGATCACAGAGTTTCTCCACAGCCGAATTTGACTAAATCAAAACTTCCATTTACTAGGTCCTTTCGGCAAGAACATTTGCAGCTTAATCCTTCCGAGAAGCACGGCCTTTTTGCCAGCCTTGACAGGCTCCTTTCTTCGTGTCACATTAGTTTTTGGCGGATTCTTTTGCATAAAATACCGTGCCCAACACCAGGTGAAGTGAGTTAGGTAAATTCTCATCCGGACTTGACCAAGTGGCGGGTTATTAATTCAATGCATAGAGTCGAACAATATGGGAAGGTAACAAGTGATGGGAGCGATAACGGCAGAACTCATAGTTGAAAATGCAAGATCCATTATAAGGTCAGCAGAGTATTGCTTCCTCATCACCCTAGGTGAAAAGGGAGAACCAAATGCTAGACTGGTGCAACCATTTGAGCCCCAAGCAGATATGACAATCTGGATCGGCACTTGGTCTAGATCCCGAAAGGTACAGGAAATTCAAAAGGACAACAGGGTTACTTTGGCTTTCCATGACAAGAATGGCACCGCCTATGTTACCCTTTTGGGGTCAGCTCAGATAGAAAGGGACACCAGCAAGAAGAGGAAGTACTGGCGGGAAGAGTGGATTGGATTTCTTCCCCAGGGTCCTGAAGGAGATGACTACGTGCTTGTCAAGTTCATTCCCTCTCGGATGGAATTAATTAGTTTTAGTCGCGGTATTCTGCCGCAGCCTTATGGCCTCAAACCTGCCATTGCGGTTCGATCAGAAGATTTGTGGGTTGTTGCCGATAATGGTTAGATGTAGCCGCCAATCCACCTTTCTTAACTTCATCTATTTGCCCCTCTGATGTAATCACCAATTTTTCTCATCCGCGCAAGTTCATCCTCACTCATTGGACCAAGGTCTAGGGTTCTCAGAGCCTCTCGCATTTGCTCAAGGTTTTTAGGTCCCGTCATGCAAAGATCTACTGCTTGATGGGATAGCACAAAACGGTAACAGTCACTTGCTGATGGTGCAGGTTCGCCCGGAACCATTTTTTTTTCGTCGAGAAGTTGGCCCCATCTTGTGGCAGTGTAACTTACTACACCTACCCTTTTCTCTCCTTGCAAGTAGGGGAAAGTCTCTGATTCTGCTCCACGGTGCGCGGCACTGTAACGAATGTGAAAGATATCAAAAAAGTTTTCTTTGGCAAGTTTCGGGAAAAGTTTTCGATTGTGGCTTGATATGGCCAAAAAACGGAACATCCCTTTTCTCCTCATATTTTCAGCCCTTTCCAGTATCCTTTTAGGGGGTCTCTTCCTGTACCAACCTAAAAGTAAGACGTCGCCGCAGTCTAAAGCCAAGCGTTTTAATGCCCTACGGCAAGAGAGTTCCATCAGGGAGGCGGAGCGCGAATAACTCTGGATTACGATAATCAAGTCATTACGTTTACCCCTTCCGCAGATGTTTCTTATTGCTTCACCCATTCCACTCTTGCGCACAGAGCCCCAATAGAAATAATTGCATCCCCGGTCAAATGCTTCCTCAAAAGCCTTGCAGGGCGCACCATAGGTTGAAGCGACTCCTAGTCTTCCTACTTTAAGGCCCGTCCTGCCTAGAACCGTTGGTTGGCTTAAGTTCATCTGTCATTCCTCGTGTTGGATGCTGGATACTGGATTCTGGATGCTGGATACTTTCTCCATGCTCCATGCCCTATGCTCTATGCCTCTCCAAATACTTAATTTCCTCCTTGTCTTTTTCTCCCTGAGTGTTTAATAAATCATAAAGGAATCAATTACGTCAATCTTAGGAGGTAGCTATGGAATTACGCTCCCTGGGAACTTCTGGAGTAAAAATCTCTCCGATTATTATGGGAACCTGGCAGGCAGGCAAGGAGATGTGGGTGGGCATAGATGACTCTGAGACCATCAAGGCTTTAAGGGCTGCATTTGAGGCGGGCATAACAACCATAGATACCGCCGAGTATTATGGACATGGTCATTCTGAAAGAATTATAGGCAAAGCCCTTGCGGACGTTAGAGATCAGGTGGTGTATGCCACCAAGGTTTTTCCCAACCATCTTAAATACGAGCAGGTCATAGAAGCCTGCAACCGCTCCCTCAAGAATCTAAGGACGAACTACATTGATCTCTATCAAATTCACTGGCCAGCTGGCTCGTGGGGCACGGAGTTTGTGCCTATAGAGGAAACCATGGGGGCTATGAATGACCTCAAAGAACGGGGCCTTATAAGGGCAATTGGTGTCTCCAACTTCTCGAGAGCACAGCTGGAAGAGGCAGCCCAATATGGTCGGATTGATAGCCTGCAACCACCCTACTCTCTTTTTTGGCGCCAGGTAGAAAAAGATGCCCGACCGTACTGTGTGGAAAACACCATCACCGTGCTTGCCTATTCTTCAATGGCACAGGGGCTGTTGACTGGGAAATTTGGATCC
>JASFKF010000208.1:0-4662 GCA_050118775.1 Syntrophobacterales bacterium | reverse complement strand
TTCTCGACAGTCGACTAAATGGGGAGTTGTCAAGCAGGGAAGAGGAGGTGGAGTTTGTTCGGCAGCACTTCTTGCAGGCAAGTCAGAGTTGAAGACTGATAGATTAAAGTTCTGCGCGCCAAACTCCTTCAACTATCTGACTGATGTGGGATATGGGATATGGGATGTGAGTTGACACAGCTTTGCCTAAAAACTTGGTTGATTGTTCATCTCACATCACACATCAGTTTAGACCCAAAGGGGGGTGAGACTAGATGGCCATCCAGCAGGATTATGAGGTCAAACTGGAGATTTTCGAGGGTCCCATGGACCTTTTGCTCCACCTGATCAGAAAGAACAAGGTGGACATCTACGACATCCCTATAGCTCTGATTATGGACCAGTACTTAAAGTACCTTGACATGATGAGAATACTTAACATAGACGTTGCTGGGGAGTTTTTGGAAATGGCGGCCACTCTGGCATATATCAAATCCCGCATGCTGGTTCCGCGACTTGGTTCCGAAGAAGAGGAGCAGGAGGAAGACCCCCGATTGGAATTGGTGAGGCCCTTGCTGGAGTACGTCAAGATAAAAGAGGCCGCTCAGACTCTTGCAAGCAGTTTGCAGTTGGATCGGGATGTCTATGTGCGAAGCATTCCAAGCGAAGAGTTGTGGACCGCAGAAGGAAGTGAGGAAATTGCCGAGGTGGGCCTTTTTGCCCTGGTTAGTGCACTCCAAGAGGTCCTAAAAAGGGCGGAACCTGAAGATTTCATGGAGATGACCGCAGAGACCATGCGGCTCAAGGATAGAATCTCCCAACTTATGGAGATTTTGTCGAGTGTGAGTAGTATAACCTTCCATGAACTCTTTGAGAGAAAAGTCAGGAAGGTGGACGTCGTCCTTACTTTTCTAGCGATTCTGGAGCTGGTGCGCATGCAGATGGTCCGAGCTTTTCAGCATCAACCCAGTGGCATTATTCGGCTCTACCTTGCTGTTGATGATGGTATAACCACCGGCGCACATTAGGCCTAAAATTCTGTTTGGACTTCTGTGGTGAGTTGTAGAAACAATCTGCCCTGATAATAATCAGGAGAATTGCTGTATGGCAGAATTGCGGCCCATTATTGAATGCCTTCTATTTGTCTCTGAAGTTCCCTTAAGCCTAGTAAAGATTAAGTCCATACTCACTATGCACACTCACGGGGAAATAATTCAGGCACTGGAAGAGTTAGGTAAAGAATATGCTGATAATAAGCATGGTTTTTTCCTGGCCGAGGTAGCACAGGGATATCAGTTCCGCAGCAAACCGGAATACGGAGATTGGATTCGCAAACTGAAAAAAATAACCCCTGCCAGATTGAGCCAGGCAGCTCTGGAAACTTTGGCTATAATTGCTTATAAGCAACCCATTCTCAGATCGGAGATTGAGAATGTCAGAGGAGTGGACGTGGGTGGTATACTCCGCCTACTTCTGGAAAAAAATCTAATTAAAATATTAGGCCGCAAGAATGTTCCTGGTCGCCCTATTATTTACGGTACCACTCAAAAGTTTTTGGAGTTTTTCAGTCTTAAAGACATATCGTCACTTCCTACTTTGGAGGAAATGGGTGAGTTGATCGAACAAGTAAACCCAATGGAGAAACCTCCTGAAACTGCATGAAACAGATGCAAGCCGAGAGATTGCAAAAAATCCTTTCTCAAGCCGGGATTACTTCCCGGCGCAAAGCGGAGAAGCTAATTCTTCAGGGCCGGGTGTCTGTCAACGGTAAAGTGGTAAGTGAACTGGGCGCCAAGGCTGTTTTGGGCGAAGATGACATTTGCGTAAACGGTAAGGCAATCAAAGCCGAAACAGAAAAGGTGGTTGTGGCGCTTTTCAAACCCAAGAGTTTTGTAACCACCCTACATGATCCCCAGGGCAGACCCACGGTGGCAGATTTGGTGAAAAGTATTTCTGTGAGGGTGTATCCGGTGGGGCGATTGGACTATGACGCAGATGGATTGCTGCTAATGACGAATGACGGAGAGCTAGCTCATCGGCTCCAGCACCCCCGATACAAGGTACCTAAAACGTACCTAGTAAAGGTGCGAGGTCATCCACTGGAAGAAGGTTTGGCCCAGCTGCAGCAGGGAGTCAGCCTAGAAGACGGTATAACTGCGCCTGCAGAGTTGCATATTTTAGAAGATGATAAAAAGGCAACCTGGCTTACCATTACTCTGAGGGAAGGGCGCAATCATCAAGTCAAGCGCATGTGTGCAGCTGTCGGCTGTCCGGTATTGAGATTGCGGAGGACCAAAATAGGTCCAATAGACCTTGGTAACCTACAGCCTGGTAGAAGTCGAAGACTCAAAGCTAGTGAAGTGCGAGCTCTTCGAAAGGCTGTCGGGCTGATGTGAGATATGGGATATGGGATGTGAGATGAAACTGTTCTACCCAGTCTATTTACTTGACTATTCATCCCACATCGCACATCGCACATCCCACATCCAGCGATTTACGTTGTTTCGCATTAATAGTAATCTGTTTGGCCCTAAATCTTGGGATAAATAAACTAATGCAGAATAGAGCAACCCGAAAAAGGATTCCTATTAGGCGATTAGAGCAGGAGCGGCTTGCGGCCCTTCAGGCGAGAGAGAGACGAAGGACAATTTCTCGCAAGCTTAAATGGTCTGTGCTTCTCCTGTTGCTTGCGGCAATAATTGCTGGGGTTACCTATGGTGTTATCTTTGCGCCCTATACAGCCCTTCGAGATATGTTACCCATGCCAAGTAAACTTATCTCGGTTGTTTTCATCGTAAACGGGGTCTCACACGCGGTGCCTGCTGAAGGCACCCTGGTGGTACATCCGGCAGATGTAGTTGAAGTTGAAGATATTCATACCGATGGAAGATTTAACTGGGGTTTGAGGCTGAGTTCCGGGGAATTTCCGGCTAATGAACTATTGGAAGGTCGTCGGGAGATCAGGAAGTTCTGGCCAGAGTTCGAGCATGAGGAGCCTCTAAAAGTTGTAGTGGATGTGATATCCGGGTCTCAGGCCATTGGTCGTTTTCACATGGTAGTGAGACTTCGAGCGAGAGACTGGGTAAAGAAGGCTCAAGAGGCAACAAGTGCGGAAGAGAAGGTGCGTTACTATGAACGTGCTGCCCGTCTAGCCTCGCACAATGCCTTGATTCTGACAAACCTCGCCCAGCTTTATACTGAGCAAGACGAATGGGCCAAGGCGGCCAATACCTACGAAAAGGTGGCGGCCACTAGCAAGACCGCTCCCATTCTGCAAAAGCTGGTTGAAGCTTACCAAAAGGCCGGTAAGACCGAGAAAGCCCTTGCTTCCTATATAAGACTCATCCAAGTAAGCGGTAATGACAAAGTACCATTTTATGGCTTTATTTCATATCTAAACGCGAAAAAGAGCCCGGAGCAAGCAGCCTCTTTCCTCGACACCAACTTGAATGCTTTTCCAAAGTCCTACCAGCCTGAAGTATACGCTTATCTTGGGACATTGTACGGCCAGCAGGGAAAGTGGCAGAAGGCCATCGAGTTTTACAAGAGAGCTTTGGCCGGTGGTATTGATACCCCACTGATCCAACTAAATTTAGGGGAGGCTTATAGCAGGGTTGGAAATTATCGCCAGGCTGAAAATAGCATACTGGCTTACCTCAAAGAAAAGCCTAAGGATGTGGATGCAAGATTGCGTTTAGCAGCAGTATACCAAAAAAGAAAAAAGAACAAACAAGCCGTAGAAACTCTCAAGGGGCTTATCAAGGACAACCCCAAATCGCTCAAGGCTAATCTGGCGCTGGTAGACATCTACGAGAAACTGAAAATGGACAAAGAAGCCGCAGCTACTTACGAAGCCATAGCTAAATTGGCCCCCGATAACAAGGTTGTTCATTACAACAAAGGAGTGCTTTACTATGAAATGAAACAATACGACCAAGCTGCTAAAGCATTCGCCGTGGTTCTCAAATTGGACAATAAGGATATTGATGCTAGAGAATATCTGTTGGAGGTTTATCGTCAGGAGAAAAAACCCCGCCAAGCTTTGGCGGTTCTAGAAAAACTTATTGAACTGCGTCCTAACCACTGGCCCTATTACGCAAAAGCATTTGAACTCTATGATCAACTTGAGGCTTACGAGGAGATGACCAAGACTCTTGCCCGCGCTGTGGGCAAGCTGCCTGAGCAGCCCGAATTAAGGTATTTTTTGGGTATTTCCTACGAAAAACGGAATCTTTTAGTAGAGGCAATTCATCAGTTTGAAGCACTAGTAAAGCTGGCACCGAAAAATACCACTTATCTAATGCATCTGTCCGGGCTTTACGAGCAGATCGGGAAGACTGAAAAAGCTTTAAAGACATACAAAAGAGTGCTTGAGATAGACCCTGAAAACCCCGAAGCTCAGGATAGCTATCTAAGGTTGAAAATGCGAGAGATAGGACAAAAATAGATTGCGGATTTCGGCTTTGAGATATGAGAGAGATGCAAGGTACAAGGCAGTGCAAGATTAAATATTTTTCCTTGTGCCCTGAGCCTTGAGCCGCATGCCTCTCTGGATTCTGGCTACTGACTACTGAATTCTTTAACACAATTGGGTTGCATGATTAGGTACGGTGGTGTATAGAGATTTCACCCACGATGGATAGGACGTGGGCGGGTAACTCAGTGGTGAGAGTGCCGTCCTCA
>JASFKF010000207.1:0-4667 GCA_050118775.1 Syntrophobacterales bacterium | reverse complement strand
AGGCCTTTGGCAAGTTCTAGCCCTTTCCCTTGTGCAGGTTCTGTCTCGCCCCCACGGAAGGTCTCCTTGAGCAGTGCCTGAGATACCTGAGCGAGAAAACCATCAGAAAGACACTCTATTATTTCTTGGTCGATCTCAGCCTCCTTGAATTCCTCGGTTACGGCTAGATCACTGTTGGCCAAAATATAATAGATCGCTTCGGCGTTCCGCAGAGGTCGAACTAGGTCCTGAATGATTTGCCTTCTCACTTTCCTCAGCCCTTCAAGGTCGAGGTCGGTGAAATAGGGAATCATACTGAAGTCTTTTCTTAGACGAGTAAGGGCGATTTGAGCTCGCCAAGGGATGTTGCGCACGGTGACGAGTTCTTCATTGTAGATGTAGGAGATGTTGACAATCCCTTTCTCCTGCAAGGTCCGGCTGAATCTTTCTTTGTCGCCCTTGTCTCTGGTTTCAACAAAACTCGGTTCGCTCATGATGTCGACGAAATTAGTGAATTCTGTCGAAGTCATGGCGTTTTTAAGAGTCAAACTGATTAGGTCTTTCTGCTCGAGAAATTTGACAAATCTGGGGACATACATCTCTGCCATCCCCTCTATCATGAGATGATTAAGGTCTTGAACCTCGGGCAAAACTCCTTCGATGAGGATATTTTTCCCTTCTGGTTCCTCACGGATGAGAAAGGTGAGCTCGTTTCTTTGAGAGAAAAGACCTTGAAAATCTTCATACAGTCCTATCTTGGCCTTTTGCGCTTCAGGATGATCTGAAGTGTAGTAACCGGTGCGGAGGAAGGCTTGAATAAGGGCGAGGAGAAAGTGAGCGAGCTGAGCTTTGATCTCTCGGTGGGGATCATCTGCGCTTGAGGTACGAAGAAAGACGTCTGTATCAGATAGGCTCTTTGTCATGGGACCCAATGCTTCTCGCAAGATATTTTAGACCACTACAGATTAGTGCAATAGACGTGCCATTTTAGATGGTCAATATAGAAAGCAAGTGTACCCAAGATTTACCGTACCACTTTTGGGTAAATTTACCCATTTCTGGTACGGCAAAAAATGGGTAAGAATGTAAAAAAAGATTGATGTGGTGAGGTTAATTGTGTGGTGGAGGTGGTTCTGGCAGGGGGGAGAGACCCAGTCCGTTTTCTACCGACTCTGCCAGGTGGGCTAGCCTGCCCACTAACCGGGCGTAGACCCTAAAGAGCCTGTCTACGGCCTCATAGGCCCCATCAAGAAGTGGCCCCAGCTCATCCTTTCCGGGTATGTTCACAATGGCAAACTCACCCAAGGTCATCTGAGCTTGAGTGTGTTCAAAGGGGTAAATTATATCCGAGAGCAACTTTCTGAGGCGCGCAAGGAGCTGTTGTAAATCCCCCATTTTTAAACGTACTTGTCGGAGCAATTTTTCATCATCCTCTTTTCCTTCCAACTGG
Source organism: Syntrophobacterales bacterium (assembly GCA_050118775.1). Taxonomy (GTDB): domain Bacteria; phylum Desulfobacterota; class Syntrophobacteria; order BM002; family BM002; genus BM002. The sequence goes on along the minus strand of JASFKF010000207.1, from coordinate 3,238 downwards.
TTTACCAACACAGCAAGCTGCTGATAACCAATTTGAAGATCTCGCACAGTGGTGAATTGGTTTTCCAGGGCATGGGCGGCTTTGATAAATCTCTCGGCTGTCTTTTTTGGCTCTTCGCCATTGGTAATCTTGGCAGCTACGCTCTGGACATTGAGTAGCTGCAGAGCCCCTGTCATCCGATGGCGCAGTAGCTTCTCAAAATAATTGAGTTCATCTATGACGGCCAGACGTTTTCCCTCCTCTACTTCCTGAAAAACTTTTTCCATGGCTATGACCTGGGAGGCGGATAGGTGGAGGCCACTGTCCAGCAGGGCTCGATTCTGGAAAGCTTCCATTATACGAATTTCCAGGCTGTTGAAGTTCTTAAGCTTCTGGCCGTAATCCCCTGAAGAACTCACGATGAGTTCTCGGAAAGACTTGAGCATTGGAGGAATTTCCTGGTAATCGATCGTGGCCTGGATGCAATTTTGAGGCAAGCCTACTGGTCTTAGCACAGTAAACTGACCCTGAAAAAAGCGGTTCAGGGCCCTGGAATATTCCCATTCCTCGTCATGGCTTTTTACCATGGCCTCCACGCTTACAAGATTTTTTGACATGACCTCTTTGCCAAAGACAGCGCGATAATAATCCAGAGAAACCCTGTGGGCCCGAGCGTCAAAATCTTTAAAGAGGATTGAGGCGGGGGGTGAGGAAGTAAAAACATTTGTCCTGTCCCTTGTTTTTGCCTGCTCTATGTGACTTTGAATTTTTGCATGAGAGAGATCCAGCTTGAATAAGGGTTGGGCTTGGAGCTTTCGGGCGCTGGTTATACGGTCTCGATCGCAAGGATGAGTGTGGAAAAGGCCAGTCCGAGCATCTCGCAAGTGACCTTTTAGGACCTTTTGCCTGACATCTTCGGGTATTTGTCTCTCATTGGCCAGGATCAGGGCGGGGAGGTTGTCAACCAAGCGCCCTTCCTCCCAAGCGTTTCCCAGATCCTGAAAGGCCCACTCATGGGCCAAGGACAGTTCCACCATTCTTTGGGCAGTGGATTCGAAGATCTCCACGCCCACAAGGTGGGTTTCATATCTATCTGCGTCATACTCCATCTGACGGAGCATGAAACTGCTGATGACATGACCAAAAAGCATTAGCACCCAGAAAATCTTCCGAGTAATCCAGATAAAGAGCCGGGCTACCAACAGGACGATGCCAATGCGGAAATCCCAGTCCCGGCTCCAGCGACGGATACGTTCATCCCATTCATCTTCTTCGTAGACTACTCGCTCGAACCACAAATTGATTGAGCGAATAATGAAGGTGAGACGCATTCCGGTAGCCTGGGCAAAGTGGCCGAACTCATGGGCCAGAACCCCGGCGAACTGGTGAAGATTTAGTCCTGCAGCCAAAGGTAGGCCGATGGTGAGGACGAGGTCGTTGGCAAAAATACTCAACAATCCCCGCCGGAAACTGGCCGAAGCGTTCACGTTGATGTCCAGGTGAATTTCACTTGGCATGGGAGCACCCACGCGATGGCAAAGCTTTTGCACAAAGGCAAAAAGGAGAGATTCATCCTGGCGTTCGATTTTGCTTGGCTTGATGTAGTGAGCTCGCCGGACAAAGAGGGGCTTTATCATGAAAAGGACGAGCAAGCTTCCCACCACCATGGGCGCCAGGTAAGCAAAAACGGCAAATCTACCGCTACTGAGCCCCTGCAATAACTCAATGCTTTCTGTGGCATGGTAATAGAGGAAATAGGCAACTCCGCTGATTAGCCCCAGATAGATGAGCGGTAATAGCAGCATGGCAAAAGCAACTAGGGTAAGACCAAGATTGTACAAAGTGGACACCGGGACACGAGGGAGGTCACCCTGGAAGGCTTGCAGGATTGGCATACCAAGATCTGCACCAGATTTTTCCTGTTCCCTTGGCCTGATTTTTTCTAGGCCGCTGGGAACATAGACTGCCGTAGCACCGAGTCTTTCGAGTTCGGTGATGATTCTTTTGGCAGTGGTGGCCGGTATGTTCCTACTCAGGACAACGGGCGCTCTCTTGACAAAGCCAACCAACTTTTCCCGAGAAACACTTTTGAAAAACCTGGCTAAATAGGCGACTATTGCTTCTTCGCTTTTTTCATCTGGTACGGTCTCGAGGGTTAGTTGTCCCGTATTCACTAAGTCCATCTAGGTGCTCCGAGGGTTTTCTGGGAAGGGCGAAGGAAACATTCGGACTAGTTGGTGAGCAAGAAGAATGCCAAAGGGGATTTCAGATCCTCTCTGTCTATCCAAGTTCAAGGAGCTGGGCCAGGGATCTGTCGGAATATTGGTTCATGCTATGTACTTCACTGAAGACATAAGCGATTTATTTTTATTATTCCTATATAATTAATTTTACTATAATTATAGCTATAATAATATATTCTTTTAAAATTTTTCTTGACTGGTGGCCGAGAAAATCGCTAATATGCTTAACACTATGAATAATCTAGAGAGCGATTCCACCGACGTTTTGTTAGATTATCAGAGCCAAAAATTGCAGGACCTCATCGAAGAGGTTGTTCGGTGCTGCAAAGAACGGACCTCATTTCTCTCGAAAAAATTCGACATTCCCGAGGCAGAACTGCGCTGTTTAATGCTTTTTGGCGAGGAAAGGTATCTCACTGCCAAAGGAATCTCCCAAAAGCTAGATGTTGCAAAAAGTCGCGTCACCAAAATCATCAATGGTTTGATTCAAAAAAGATTAGTAGAAAGCACAGACGATCCCAAGGATGCCAGAATTAAGCTGATTGGGCTCACTAGCAAAGGCCAAAAGAAATCTAGAGAATTAAGCGATTTCACCAAAGACCTGCACCGGAAGCTATTGCTGGAATTCGAGCCCGAACAGCGAAAAATGGTCATTTCCTGCCTCGAAATACTCCGAGCCAGTATGGAAGCCGTTAAAAATCAGATGGTCTAAAGGATTTTTTATATAGAGTACCAAATTCTCCCACTCAGAATCGCTAAAATAGATTGTGGCTAAGCTTTAAAAAATCTTATGTAACCTAGCTTGAACCACCAATTGTTTGTTTTGGGCTGAAGTTAATAGGGTGAACCATTGCTAGTTCAATAATTTAAATGAAAAGGGGGTGTGAGAGGGTCAATTGTTGGATATCAGGTTACCTAATATAAAAAGAGGAGAGGAAAGGAGTGATTTATGCGAAAGCTATTAACCGTTTTGCTAGCTATTATGCTCATTGCCGCACTGTCGCCTGCCGCTTTTG
>JASFKF010000206.1:0-4678 GCA_050118775.1 Syntrophobacterales bacterium | reverse complement strand
TCCCATCGGACCTGGCATACAGCGAGCGCGGCGCTGGAAACCGTATTCCACCCAACAGCACCCTGATTTTTGAAGTGGAGCTCCTTTCAATGAAAGAAGCGCCGAAATAGTAATGGCGACTGACCTTTGACAATTAGCTTCCCCTCCCCCGTCTAGGGGGAGGGGATTATAAGGTATCGGTACGTCCCCCCCAACCCCCCTTTAGAAAAACGGGGGTTTTAGTCTCTCTGTTAACCGGGACGTTGGTAGGTTTTGAAGGTTTTAACAATCGCTCTTTGCATATCACAAAGATAGATCAGAAATGACTTGCTGCACGGACTCGCCACCCAAAACCTTCAAAACCTACCAACGTCCCCTTACTTGAGGAATTTCCCAATATCCTCGCGCCTGTGGGTGATAGTGCTTTCCGGTAGGCTTTCAAGAAAGATCTTGCCGTAGGATCTCTTGAAAAGACGGCTATCCAAAACAGCTAAAATGCCTCGGTCAGTAGCCCTGCGGATCAGCCTCCCTAGCCCTTGTCTGAGGGTGAGGACAGCACTGGGTACCTGGTAGTCCCAGAAAGGATTTCCCCCTGCTTCAGCAATCTTCTCCAGACGTGCAGCCACCAGTGGGTCGTCGGGAGGTGCGAAAGGCAACTTGTCGATGATCACACAGCTCAAGGTCTCGCCAGGCATGTCAACCCCCTGCCAGAAGGAGGCTGTGCCTAGAAGCACCGAGGAGGTATCGTCGCGGAAGCGCTTGAGCAAAGTAGCTTTTGGCTGTTCTCCCTGAACCAGCAAAGTGTAACTATTCATCTGGCTCAGGCGATAATTTACCTCCCGCAGATTACGATGGCTGGTGAAAAGAATGAATGCTCGCCCTCCAGTCTCTGCCAGGATAGCTGTTATTTCCTCAGTGAGGGCCGGAATAAAGTTGGGTGAATTCGGCAATGGTAGGTGCTTGGGCAGGTAAATCACCGCTTGTTCACCATAGTAAAAGGGAGTATCGAGTATCACACCCGCTGTTTTTGGCGGCAATCCAAGCCTTTTTTTGAAAAACTCGAGACTGCTCCCTACGGCAAGAGTGGCGGAGGTAAAAATGTATGGCTTGGAACGGTGGAAAAGGATTTCCTCCAGAATTGGTGCCACCTGCACTGGCGAGGCCCAAAGAAACTTACCCCTGCCTCTGGTCTCGTACCAGTAGACATAGTTTGAATCGCTCTGGTCAATTATTAGTTCGAGGGCTTGTTTGATTTCCAAGGCTCGCCCATGGCAGGAAGCCAGCCCCTCACTAAGGTCTTGTCGGCTAGAGAGTTCAGCGATTAGCTGATCCAAATTCAGATCCAGCTCCGTCCAAAGTTGGTTAACTTCTTGGGGAAAAGTTTTGGGTTGTAAACGTTGCCGCTTGTCGCTTGCCGGAAACCCCTCAAAAAACTGCACGGTCAATCTGCCAAGATTTTGCAGTGAACGGGAAAAAGATGTATTCTGGCTTTGTGCTGCGGCCATCTCTCCCGAGATATCGCGGAAAAGCTCGAGCAAACGATAGCTGCTTACTTGGATGCTGAAATAGCTGTTTGCCGTCTCTTCCAGAAGGTGCGCCTCGTCAAATATCACCACCTCATAGGGAGGAATCACCTGCCCGTACCCACCGGCTCTCACAGCCAGATCGGCGAAAAAGAGGTGATGATTAACCACGACGATCTCTGCACTAGCTGCCTCCTGCCGCAAATTGGTGAGGAAGCAGTTCTCAAACATTGGACACTTTTGCCCCAAACATCGATCCCCCCGAGCGCTCATTGGCTCCCATCCGGCAAAATCATCAGGAAGCCAATGGACTTCCGCTCGATCCCCACTGGTAGTCTGCTGAGCCCAGTCAATTAATCTTTTGGTCAGACTCTTCCCATCATCCGGAAGTAGCTCTGGCTGTTCGATAGCTCGATGAAAGCGGTACAGACAGAGGTAATTTGCCCTACCCTTCATACATACCGCCCGAAACGGCTGTGGTATGTGTTTTTTGAGGAAAGGAATATCCTGGTCCAACAATTGATCCTGAAGTGTTTTTGTGCCTGTGGAGATAATCGTTTTCTTCTGGCTCAGCACGGCTGGAATGAGATAGGCAAGGGTTTTTCCAGTGCCTGTACCAGCCTCTATTATGCTGGCTCGCCCTTCGCCAATGGCCGAGGTCACCTCCAAAGCCATGCTCTCCTGCATGGAGCGATATTCGTAGTCTATAAGAGCCCGACTCAGCAGACCATCTTTACCGAAGATTTCTTTCATATCGACATTCTTCGACCTAGTTTATGAGCAGAGATGTGAGATATGAGATATGGGATGTCAGATTTTGGAAAAGCCCGCCTACTGATCCCACATCACATATCCCACATCACCAATTATTCGGAGGCATATAAGGCTTTGAATTGAAGCTGGGAGCTGGAACCCTGAAATGTATGACCGTTTATGAATTTACATGGGTTCCGCATCCAGGTCACCCTTGAAGAAATCATCTGCGGCAGGTGCTGTTTCTTCAGTGGTTTCGGTAGGGGCTGTTCCTTCCTTGAACGCTTCAAATACAGCATTTTCGTCGCCAGGCTTGGCCAGCAGTCCAGTTTTCGGGTCTATTTTTGCGAATACAACATTTTCCGGCACTGTAAAAACGTTCACCGGCTTGCTCTTAAGGATCTCAGTAGTGAAGGTCACCCAAATTGGACTGGCTGCTCTGGACCCGGTCTCAAATTTTCCCAGGGTCCTGTCGTCGTCAAATCCTACCCAGACTCCAGTAACGTAATCGGGAGTGAAACCGATGTACCAGGCATCTTGAAGTTTATTGGTCGTTCCAGTCTTGCCTGCCGCCGGGCGCCTGAGGGCGCGAGCCCGCCAGCCGGTACCGTATTTGACCACCTCTTGGAGCAAGTGGGTCATGATGTATGCTGTGTCTTTTTCGAGAACTCGTTCCCTTTGAGTTGTGTGCTCCTCTAGGATGTTACCATGGCGGTCCAAGACCTTGGTGATAAAAATAGGGCTTACCAATTCACCTAGATTAGCGAACACTGAATAGGCATTGGTAAGTTCCAGGAGAGAAACCCCTGAAGAGCCCAGGGCCAATGATAAATCCCGAGATAAAGGTGCGGTGATGCCAAATCGTCGAGCATAGTCTATGACATAATCGATGCCAATATCACGCAGGATCTTGATGGTCACTACGTTCCGGGAGAAGATCAAAGCAGTACGCAGAAGGGTGGGCCCATAGAATTTTTCTTTATAGTTCTTAGGCTTCCACTTAAAGTCCATCTCGTCGTCGGTATAGATAATCGGCGAATCGATGATGATGGTAGCGGGAGTGTAGCCCTTATCCAGTGCCGCCGCATAAGTGAAGGGTTTAAACGCAGAACCGGGCTGTCGTCGAGACTGGATAGCGCGATTGAACTGGCTTGTGTTGTAATCCAGTCCGCCCACCATTGCCTTAACATGACCGGTAGAGTTCTCCATACAGAGCAAGGCGCCCTGGACCTCAGGTTCTTGCTCCAGAGCAAGAATCCAGCCCTTGGTCTTGTCGTCCTCCTCCAGCAAGCGTACCAGGATGACATCTCCTACCTTTAGCACCTTTGCGGGGTCGCTAACCTTCACGGTACCATAGGCTATCTCTGGATCTGGCTTGCGAGCCCACTCCATGTTTTCCACCGGCAGAGTTCCCAAAATGCCATTCAGTCGCACTGATACGTTTTTTTCTTGTCTAGAGACTTTAATTACCACTCCCTTTACCACAGCCCCTTTTTCAAGTTGCCTCTCTTCACCAGACTCTTGCAAGTCCTTGAAATATGATTCGATTTCCTCTGGAGCTAACTGCTTAAGGGGCCCCCGGTAGCCCTGGCGCTTGTCCAATTCGTACAGACCTTTTTCGGTGGCTTTTTGTGCCGCTTTTTGAAAGGCAAGATTAACTGTGGTGTAAACCCGTAACCCCTCTCGATAGAGAGCTTCTTCTCCATATTTTTCCTCTAGGTAACGACGGATATGCTCAGTAAAATAGGGGACACTGCCGATATCCCAGTCCGTGCGCTTTTTGATATCCAGCTCGTAGGCCAGAGCTTCGGCGGCCTCATTGGTGCTGATATATCCATCCGCCACCATCCTATTTAAAACGTACACCTGCCTTTCTTTTGCCCTATTTGGGTGACTGTAAGGCGAATATCGACTTGGCGCCTGAGGCAGACCAGCAAGGGTGGCGCATTCGGCAAGATTTAGCTCCTCCACATTTTTGCCGAAGTAATTCTGCGCCGCGGCTTGCACTCCGTAAGCACCGTGGCCAAGATAAATTTGATTCAGGTATAAGAAAAGGATTTCCTGCTTAGACAGGTATTTTTCGATGCGATAGGCAAGAATTGCCTCTCTGAGTTTGCGAGTAAAACTTCTCTCAGGGCTGAGCAGTAAGGATTTAGTTACTTGCTGCGTTATGGTGCTCCCACCCTGGACAATTCCGCGTGCCTTTATGTTTTTCCACAGGGCACGAAGTATACCGAGGAAATCAATCCCTTCGTGTTCAAAAAATCGGGAATCTTCTGCTGAGACAAAAGCTTCTATTAACCTTTGCGGAACCTGCTCTAAAGGAACAACTATCCTCCGCTCCAGATAAAACTCAGCGATGAGGCTGTCGTTATCATCATACACTGTGGTGACTATAGACGGCTGATAGTCTTTCAGAGAGG
>JASFKF010000205.1:0-4689 GCA_050118775.1 Syntrophobacterales bacterium | reverse complement strand
AAACCTCAAGACACTTGCCAGAGAACTCCGAAAGAATATGACTGAAGCCGAAACCTTCCTTTGTCAAAGAATTAGAAAAAAACAACTGAAAGGTCGCCAATTCTACAGAAAAAAGAATATCGGGGATTACATCGTGGATTTTTACTGTACTTCAGCAAAGCTGATCGTTGAACTGGACGGAGGACAACACTATACAGAAGAAGGGAAAAGAAGAGACCAAGTTAAGGACAAATACTTGGAGAGCTTAGGCATTATAGTTTTGAGATTTTCAGACAGGGAAGTTTTCAAGAATATTGAGGGAGTTCTTGAAAGGATATTTGAACATTTATAGAAATCCTCATTCTATTTGAAATAGATGCTGATCTGAACCGAATTGAAAAATCCCCCCGACCCCCCTTTAGGAAAGGGGGGAGTAGAGGGGGTGTCCATTTAAAAAAGGGGGATAAAGGAAACTGAGTAATAAAAGTCCCCCTTTATTTAAAGGGGGATTTAAGGGGATTTTTATAGATTTGACTATTAAAAAAGTTAAACAACTATTAAATTATTATTCAAATTATCCTGTTTTGCCAATGGTTCCGGGGGCAAGGGAAAATTTTACCTCCTCGGACATGAATTTGTAATATCTTGTTATTACATTATATTTTTTTACTTCAGTCCTTTGACTACTTTCTGCCTCATTGGCAACTAACATTTCTGTTCAATGGCACAGAATTTGCTCAAATAATCCGCCGGAGGGTTCAGCAATGGTATTAACAACAATTGTCACGACAATTTTTGAGCGCCACGAACTGAAACAATTATTCGGAAAGGCTTCACTAGTGGCAGATACCGATCATAACCACCATAGTCGCGGTTTCACCATCATTGAGTTGGTAGTAATCTTGGCCATTATTGCACTCCTGGCCACCGTTACCAGTATCAACCTTTCTGGCTGGCGAGACAACATGAACCTCAGAACCACGGCCAGAGACATAGTCTCCTATTTTCAGTTCGCTAAAGTGGAAGCGGCCAAACGCAATGCCACAGCTTCCATAGAGCTCACCCAGGGAGGACAAGGCGTTGGCAGATGCAAGGTCATAATTGGTGGCCAAACCCTGAAAGAAATGACCATGTCACCCAAGGTGACTATGACTCCGCCTACTACACCCGTAACCACTTTTCAAATCAATAACAGAGGCATACCCGTTGCAGGCGGGGGAACAGTATCCTTGACCAACGGGCCTCGAACCTACAACGTGGTCTTGTCAGCGGCCGGGGCAGTCAGTCTGAATGGACCACTATAAAGAAGCGTTGAATGCGAGGTGAAGGAACCTTGACCATGATTCTAAAGCACCCACGAAACCGGCAGAGTAAACAACAGGGGTTCACCTTGACAGAGCTTTTGGTGGCAATGGCCATGGTAGGAATTGTTATGGCCGCCGTCTACTCTACCTATAAATCGCAACAGGACACTTATGTTGCCCAGGAACAGGTGGCAGAAATGCAACAGAACCTCAGGGCATCTCTTTACCGGATGGCGAGGGACTTGAGGATGGCGGGATTCAACCCGCAGCGGGCGCCCAATGTGGGGGGTTTTGTTACCCAGCTGCCAGATGACGGAGTCGGGGAAACCACAACCGACTCAACCAACATCGCCTTCACCATCGATGAGAATGCAAATGGGACCATAGATCTCGACGACGATGATGAACAGATTGCCTACCGCCTGGATAACGCTAGCGACACGTTGCAAAGGTTCAGGGTGAGTGATGATACCTGGCACACTGTGGCTGAGAATATAGACGCTCTCGATTTCGTCTATCTTGATCCCAGCGGCATCGATATCACTGCCAACGTCATTGCCAACCCTACTGCCCTCTATGCAGCAACAAATCTGCCTTACCTCGACTCGATCAGGTCAATTGAGATATCAGTTGTAGCCAGAACGGGCAACATTGATAAGAGCTTTCCCGGCACGCCCGCATATAGCAACCAACAGGGTGATGAGATATTAGCAGCTCAGGCCGACAATCGGCGCCGACGGCTGCTGAGCACCGCCATACTCTGTCGAAACATGGGGACCTAAATAATGTTCAAGGGCAAGAAAAGACGAGGCTTCGCCGTAAAATCATTGGGCAACAGAGGACTGACCCTTCTGGAAGTTCTCGCTGCCATAGCCATTTTGGCCTTCGGACTTCTGGCAATAGCCACCATGCAGGCTACTTCAGTCAAAGGAAATGCGCAGGCTATCGGTATCACTGAGGCCATAAGCCTGGCCCAGGACAAAGTGGAAGAATTGATGAGACTTCCCTATGACGACCCGGCCGATAACGACGATCCCCTGGATGACAACGGTGGCGGAACAAGCAACGGGACCAACCAGGACGGTGACGCTGACGGTGTTGATGACGACGGCGGCAACTTTGGCCTGGATGACACGGTGGACGGCGGTGGAAACGTCATAGCAGACGAATCAGAGGTAAATGGGAGATATACCCTCTACTGGAACATCGCCGTTGATCAACCCCTGAACAATGTCAAAACTGTTCGGATAATAGTTGTCTGGTCTGAAAGGGGAACAGAGAAAAGAGTTGTTGTAGATTCAATGAAGTCGAACATCATTTAATCGTTACATGGAGATACTGCATATGAAGTTGAAAAACAAAAACACGGCAGACAGCATCCATTTCCCCTCAGCGCTCAATAACCATCGAGGGAGTGCCCTGGTCGTTGCCCTCTTGATGCTGGTGGTACTGACTCTCATTGGCATCTCAGCAACAACAACCACGACCTTTGAGTTGCAGATAGCGGGAAACGACAAATTGTACAAACGAGCATTTTATGCTGCCGATGGCGCTACCGAGATGGGTGGCGAATTAATCGAGCAAAATATCGAAGAGAGAGATTGGGATTTCGGTGAAGACGGGTCTTCCGCTGTTTCCTCCAGTAATCCTTTATACAGAGGATTCGTAAGACTGGAAAGCCCCAACCCATACATGAATCGAGAACCCATGGATCCCATACCATCGGACAGCAACCGTGATGCTGTCTATCCCAAAACTGCAAACGACAATGACCCACACACAAACATCAGGGCTGTTGGCAACACCACTCTGTCAACCGGAAGTGCGGTGCAGTTAATAGCCGGCTACGAAGGAAAAGGAAAAGGAGCTGCTGGCGGAGGCGCCTGGATCACCTACGATGTCCGGGCTGAGCGTCGCGATGTTAGCGACACGGAAGTCAGGATCCTCTTGGGCTGGAGACACGTGCTGTAACCTGAACCGATCCTTGGCGGATGGGAGCTCGAGATCAGCAGCCACACATAGGAGCATGAAAATGTTGAAAAAAATCACCTTGGTTATGGTCTTGGCGGGGCTACTCTGCAGCTTTGTCCACCCCTTTGGTCCCAATACAGCCTTGGCCGCAGCAAATGAGGACATCTCAGATTATCAAGCAACGCCGCCTTTTCTCACCGCAGCCGCACCGCCCCTGGTAATGATCGTCATGGGTCGGAGCCACAAGCTCTACTACGAAGCCTACAACGACGCCTCCGATCTGGATGGGGATGGCGACCTGGATGTGGGCTACAAGCCCGACGAGATCGACTACTACGGCTACTTTGACAGTTTCAAGTGTTACACCTATGACAGCGGCAACGGCCGCTTCAACCCCACATCCCTCTCCACAAGCAATGCTGCCGCTACCAACAATAAGGCCTGTTCCGGAGCCAGCGAATGGAGCGGTGATTTGCTCAACTATCTCACCATGTCCCGTATGGATGCCATGCGCAAGGTGCTCTACGGCGGCTACCGCTCCACAGATACGGCCAGTGAAACCGTTTTACAAAGAGTTTACATCCCTCAGGATGCCCACTCCTGGGGAAAGGAGTACAAGGATGTTGCCACCCACGGCTTCGACATCACTGAATATTCGCCCCTTTCCCTACCCACCAGCGGAAACAGGCACCTCTTTGCCTCCACCACCCTTTCCGACAACGGCACTCCCATCCTGCGGGTACTGACCAATAACAGTAACCGGATCTGGCAGTGGGTATCCAAGGAAAGACCGGTTGCCGACACCTCCCTGGGAACGCCCACCGACTACAAGGTCAGGGTGAAAGTGTGTGACACCTCAGTGGGTGTGGAGAGCAACTGCAAGCTCTATCCGGGTGAGGACGGCAAATACGGGGCAGGTCAGGATTCCTACAAACCCATCGGTCTGCTGCAACGATACGGCGAGACCGAGCAGATGCTCTTTGGCCTGATGACCGGTTCTTACGAAAAAAATACTTCCGGCGGTGTGCTGCGCAAGACCGTGAGCCTCATTGCAGATGAAATAGACGCCTTCACCGGAGAATTCGAATATCTGGACGACAGTAATGTCAAGGGCATAATCAAGACCATCGACAAACTGAGAATCAAGAACTACGACTACAGCGACTATTCTTATGAGCCCAACTGGCCCGATGCCTGGATAACCACCCGGGCCATGACCGAAGGGGAATTTCCCGACTGGGGCAACCCCACGGCCGAGATCATGTACGAGGCGCTGCGATATTTTTCCGGCGCCGGCTCGGCCACCTCCGCTTTCGACTACAGCAGCGGCGACGACGTTGATCTGGGCCTTCCCAAGGCCACCTGGGACGACCCCTACTCACTCTCGGATCGCTGGTGCAGCCAGCCCTTCATGCTGGTGGTGAGCGACATCAAC
>JASFKF010000204.1:0-4697 GCA_050118775.1 Syntrophobacterales bacterium | reverse complement strand
GGGGCACTCAGCATAGTTCCCACCTCAGGTGGGGGTTTTGCCCTTATGACCGAGGGTGTGAGTCTGGCCGGCATGTCGGAAACCCCGCTGGTGATCGTGGTGGCCCAGAGACCAGGGCCGGCAACCGGTTTGCCCACCAGAACAGAGCAGGCTGACCTGGACTTCGTCTTGCACTCAGGCCATGGCGAGTTTCCGCGGGCCATCTTCAGCCCCGGTACAGTGGAAGAGTGCTTCTGGTTGACCAGGAAAGCATTTGAAGTGGCGGCAAAGTCGCAAGGGCCAGTGTTTATTCTCACTGATCAGTTTCTTGCCGACTCAGCTCGGGCAATAGAGCCCTTCGATCTCGAAAGCCTAGCAACTGTTGAAGCTGGCATTGTAAAGGATTCTTCTGATTTGCCTTACTTTCGTTACAACATCTATGAAAGCGGGGTTTCACCCCGACTTCTGCCTGGTATGAGCAAACATTTGGTTGTGGCGGGCAGTGATGAGCACCCAGTTGACGGCCACCTCACCGAAGATCTGAGCGTACGCAAATTTATGGTTGAGAAGCGGCTGAGAAAGGAAGAGGAGATCATTGCTGAAGTCGTTCCTCCTGAGATTCAAGGGCACGAAAAACCTGATCTCCTCCTGGTTACTTGGGGAACAACCAAAGGAGCGATCCTGGAGGCTGCCGCGAAGTTGGGCAACGATTCCACTCGAGTTGCAACCTGCCATTTCTCCCAGGTCTGGCCCCTTGTTCCTCATCATTTTCTGGAAGTATTCCAGGATGCCGGAGAAGTGGTGTGCGTGGAGGGCAATGCTTTCGGACAGCTGGCCCGTCTCATTCGCAGAGAAACAGGTTTTAATGTTCATCGGCGGGTGCTTCGCTATGATGGGTTACCCATCACGCCAGAGTACATATTGCGCGCGCTAGAGAGGTCATGAAGATAGAGGCAGGAAATCTGCGATCCGATGTGGGATATGGGATATGAGATGTGTGATGTGAGATGCGAGATGCTTTCCAGAGACGAGGGTCTTCATCCCACATCTCACATCTTGAAAGGGAAATTTTGAGGAACTAATATGGTAAGCATTGAAGATTACGGGCAATTCGAAACGGCCTGGTGTCCTGGTTGCGGCAACCACTCCATTTTGGAAGCTCTAAAGCGCGGTCTGGTTGACAGTGGTCTGGAACCCCATCAAATCTTGCTTGTCTCCGGCATCGGTCAGGCCGCCAAAACGGTTCACTACCTGAAGGCGAACGCTTTCAACGGACTCCATGGCCGGGCTGTGCCGGTTGCTAGTGGGGCTAAACTTGCCAATCAAGATTTGAAAGTTATCGTTGAGAGTGGAGACGGTTGCAACTATGGAGAGGGTGGCAACCATTTTCTCGCCGCCATAAGACGCAACATTGATCTGACCATGATAGTTCACGACAATCAGGTCTATGGTTTGACCAAAGGCCAAGCCAGCCCCACCACTGAAGAAGGGTTTGTCACCAAAGCACAACCTGAGGGAGTGGCCTCTGTGCCTTTTAATCCCATTGCTGTTGCAGTGGCCATGCAGGCCAGTTTTGTGGCCCGAGGTTTTTCAGGAATGATTGATCACCTAGCTGGACTAATCAAAGAGGGGTTGGCCCACGAAGGTTTTGCCCTTATTGATGTACTGCAACCCTGTGTTTCGTTTAACAAAGTCAACACCTTCGCTTGGTACAAACAGCGTTGTTATAATTTGCCAGAGGAATACGATCCCACTGACTGGCAAGCTGCAATGCAGAGAGCAATGGAGTGGGGTGATAGGATACCCCTGGGAATAATTTATCGGAACCAGAGGCCCACCTTTGAATCTAGGCATGCTGTTCTCAAGCAAGGTCCTTTGGTGGGTAGTAAGACAGACCTGAAGAAACTAGAGAAGATTATGGATAAATTTAGCTAGGATGGCGGGCTCTTAGCCACACCCGCACCACGGACGATAAAGGTGCGACCATAGGGATTATTAGAGTACTGGCTTACGAATAGCCCTCCCTGGCAGCCCGCATATACCACTAAATAAACCTGAAGCACTGTGGGGGAGGAGTTTTTTGAAGCGTAAAATTTGAAAATAGGGAGGTTCAGATGAGCAAAGCGTTCAAGGCAGTTAAGGTAACCGATAATGTCTACTGGGTAGGAGCGATCGATTGGGGAATCCGTGATTTCCATGGTTATCTCACTGAAAGGGGAACCACATACAATGCTTTTATAGTAATGGCAGATAAAATCACCTTGATTGATACAGTTAAACCTCCTTTCCAAGGGGAGCTCCTGGGTCGAATCAGTTCTGTGGTGGATCCAAAAGAAATCGATTATATAGTCTCCAATCATGCGGAGATGGACCACTCGGGTTCTCTGCTGGGGGTTATTGAGGCGGTGCAACCGGAAAAGATATTTGCTTCTTCCATGGGATGCAAGCACCTCCAAGAACACTTTCACCTTGATAGGGAGATTGTGGCGGTCAAGGACGGTGAGAGTCTTAGTCTTGGCAATTTAGGTCTCACTTTTCTCGAGACTCGAATGCTTCACTGGCCTGACAATATGTTCAGCTACCTGGCCGAGGAGAAGTTGCTCTTTTCCCAGGACGCTTTTGGAATGCACTTGGCCACCAGTGAAAGATTTGCAGATGAGGTTGAAGAATCTGTCCTGGAGTATGAAGGTGCAAAATACTACGCCAATATTCTGCTCCCCATGTCTGCTCTAGTAACCAAGCTTATAAAGAAGGTTGGTGAACTAAATCTTCCCATAGAAATAATCGCTTGTGACCATGGTCCTATTTGGCGCCGGGATCTGGACAAGATCATTGGCTGGTACGGAAAATGGGCTGAGCAGAAACCAACGAACAAGGCGGTAGTTGTCTTTGACACCATGTGGTTTAGCACTGCAAAAATGGCGGAAGCTATTGCCGAGGGCTTGATGGCTGGAGGAACTCAGCCTAAACTCATGCCGCTCAAGTCAAATCACCGGAGTAATGTGGCCACTGAAATCATGGATGCCGGGGCGTTGGTTGTGGGCTCACCCACCCTGAACAACAACATGTATCCAACTGTTGCCGATTTGCTGACCTATCTGAAAGGACTGAAACCAAAGAATCTGGTGGGTGCTGCCTTTGGTTCCTATGGGTGGAGTGGTGAAGCTGTGGGACAGGTAAGAGGAATGTTGGAAGAGATGAAGATTGAACTGGTTGATGAAGGACTACGGGTCAAATTTGTGCCTAATGACGATGCCCTGCAGCAGTGCTTCGATCTTGGGCTGAGAGTTGCAGAAAAGACCAAAGGATTGCTTGAAGCAGCATAAACAACTGAAAAGGAGGAGTGTAACAATGCAGAATTCATGGAAATGTACGAAGTGCGGATACACATTGGAAACGGACGCACCACCCAAAACCTGTCCGTCTTGCAATGAGAAGTGCGAATTCGTCAATGTAACCTGCTACATACCAGACTGTGGTGATACAGGTAGTGATCCACGTTTAGGATCTTGATGTTGGTTCAGTTCAAATTCCAAATTCTGAAACGATTCTGATGTGAGATGTGAGATTTGGGATATGGGAATAAGGATTACCGTTTGTGGGACCTCGACCTCACATCTCATATCACACATCCCACATCTAGAGCGGGCGCTGGTTGATCTATACTAGTGCGTTTAAAGACAGGCTAGAAAGCAGGATTAGTTGTGAGCGTGAAAGTTCTTGGAATCTATGGAAGTCCGCGCAAGGGCGGCAACACCGACTTGCTCCTAGATAGAATTTTGGAGGGATCGAGCCAGGCAGGTGCTGAAGTAGACTCCCTATATGTTCGGAGGCTAAAAATCAGCGGCTGTCTGGAGTGCGGCAGCTGTGACGACACGGGAGAGTGCGCAGTTCGGGATGACATGGACAAAGTATATCCCCTCCTTGAAGAGGCGGACATCGTCTTTCTGGCCTCTCCCAACTTTTTTTATAATGTCACTGCCCAAGTCAAACTGCTGATTGACCGAAGCCAGGCAATGTGGTCCAAAAGATTGCTGGAGAAGTCTGCGGAACAAAGACGAAGGTATGATGGCGGTAAAGGCTACCTGATCTGCGTGGGGGCTACTAAGGGTAAGAATCTATTTGTGGGGGTCGAGCTCACGGTGAAATACTTCTTCGATGCTCTGGACATGAGTTACGAGGGTGGCCTCCTTATCGACAGGGTTGAGGCGAAAGGGGAGATTCTCAAGCACTCAGACGCCATGGATCGGGCCTTTGACTTGGGCAAGAGAGCGGTTGAAAGCATGAAAGGGAAATAACCATATTTACTCCTTGCTTTGATGCTACTCACCTAAACAAATCAGATAGCCTTTATTTGTCGGGTGAGCCAGCTTCGCAGAACCACCCGACTTACGGAAAAAACTAATGTTGATCTTGTAGATCGGATCTTTCACGCCGGCAGCGGGGTTGATCCGACAAAAAGATTGGAGAAGAAATTATGGCTAAAGTTCTTGTAGTTTATTCTACCAGGACCAGGTCTACCCAAGAGATTGCCCAACTGGTTGCAGAGGGAATACGATTCAGTGGCAATGAAGCAGTGGTCGTTGACGTCAAGGAAATCAAGAGTGAGGCTGATTTTAAAGGTTACGATGGATACGCTTTCGGCTCCCCCACCTACCATGGTGAAATGTTGCAGTCCATGAAAACCATGCTTTTTCTAGCGGAAAAGGCCAAGCTGG
>JASFKF010000203.1:0-4698 GCA_050118775.1 Syntrophobacterales bacterium | reverse complement strand
GACGCCGAACCCTTATAAGGCCTCCACTTGTCAAGGGATAAACGTATCCTGATAACGAAAAAATGTATATTTTCGTCAGAATGCACTGATGATGCCGTAACAAGGCACAGCGTTCCGACTTGATTTCAAAAGCTCAGGTTTGCAGAAGCCGTGTCTGCACCAAACACCTATCGACGGTCATGCCGCTATAGCGGAGCCAAGCGGCGTTGGGCCTGTTGGATAAGGCTCGCACCTAGAAATATATCCGTACCCGCATACCGGCCCGATCAAGTCAACGGGCTCATAGTTGAGTACCGGTCCCAGTTAGAGCGGGGCTCGGGGGCGGGGCAGAACACGGGAACCGTTGTTCTAACATCATCTGTATAGGAAATAAGTGGGGCCAGGATGTGGATCCAATCAACTCAGACGGACTCAGGGTTATCTACCTATGGCGCCTTTGGCATTGTCTGATGCAATCGTATTGATTTTTTAGGCTCCTTGATGAGGTTATCCCTGTAGCGTTCCAGTTAGACGTTGGGCTCACACACCCTGCCCCGAGCTGTTATGTTTGTTGGAAGAAGACGTTCATACTGAATGGTTCCTTTCGTTTGAGCATGAAGTAGGAGGCGCGGCCGATTTTGTGAGCCAGGATAGACAGCGCCTTTCCTTTGCCGTATTTGCTGACCAGCCGGGCGTGGTAGTGTTGTGCTTGCTCGTTTCCTCTCAGGAAAAGACAAGCCGCTTCAGAGAAGGCCCACTTGAGGTGGGCGTTGCCGACTTTGCTGTTTTTGGTCCCGAACTTCTTACCCGCTGACTCTCTAGGGCACTTGACCAGGCGGCAGTAGGAGACGAAGTCTTGGACTGTGGGAAACCGGTTGATATCGTGGATTTCGTAGAGAAGAATGAGACTGAGGATTTTGCCCACTCCCGGGATGCTTCTAAGCCGGTACCAGCTGTAGACATCGTCCACTTTGGCCTTTTTGACGATATAGAGTTCGAGGTCATTGAGCAGTTGGTCGTAGAAGTCGAGGAGTTGAAGATCAACTTCGATGCTTTTTCGCACTGAGGGATCGGGGAAGTGTTCAGCGACACCATCGCGGTTTGTCTTATAGGCGAGCTTTTTTCCAAACTCTGGGAGGTTGTATTGACTGTTGGTGTTTTGGATGTGAGCGAGGAGTTCTGAGCGTTTACGCATGAGGTGATTTCTGCGGCGCAGAAGATCCCTGGTTGAGCGCATCTTTCTGGGGTAGACATAGGCCATGGGGATGTTGCCTCCCCGCAGGAGGGTAGCGATCTTTCTAGAGTCGATTTTGTCGTTTTTGCTTTTGCCACCGTGAATTGCTTTCATGTAGAGGGCATGTCCGAGCACGAAAGGGATTTTTTCTCCGGCGCAGACATCAGCGAGCCAGTACCAAACGAACATGCACTCTACGGCCACGACAATGTCTTCTCGATAGGGCTCGATGGCCTTGAGGAAGGCCTCTGGTGAGGCTTTCCGATTGCGATGCAAGACGGTTTTACCTTCCTGATCCAGGATGCAGATGAACATGGATCGGGCATGAAGATCGATTCCGCAGTAATACTTGTGTTGATTGGTGTAGAATCTCATTGGGCTTCCTCCTTTGGTTGAAGATTATGGTTAAAGGGTAAACCACATCTTACTATGCCTTAGGAGGAGGCCTTATAAAGTATCAACTAGCTGCAGTCAGCACCCTTAGACTCGCTCCAGTCGCTTCCCGAAACTGCGCCCGGGCCAGGCAGGCCGGCTGAGCTCGGTCCTTTACTCACCCGTTGGAGGAAATAGCCATATGAACCAAAAAGCATTTCAGGACTGCTACCCAGATGACCTTAGCTATTGCTATGGTTGCGGTCGGCTCAATGAGCATGGCTTGCAGCTCAAAAGCTATTGGGATGGCGAAGAAACAGTCGCCATTTTTGACCCCAGACCTTATCACATTGCGATTCCCGGCTACGTCTATGGAGGTTTGATCGCTTCGCTCATTGACTGCCACAGTACAGGGACAGCTGCGGCGGCGGCATATCGTCAGGAGAAGCGCGAGATGGGAACTGAGCCACCATTGCGTTTCGTTACCGCGTCATTGAAAGTGGATTATTTGCGCCCCACCCCATTGGGAGTGCCACTGGAGGTCCGCGGGAATGTGGAAGAGGTCAAGGGGCGAAAAGTGGTGATAAGTTCAATAGTGGCAGCCGAAGGAAAAATCTGTGCCAGGGGTGAAGTGGTGGCGGTGAAGATGCCCGAGCATATGATTCCCAAGGGTGTTACAGTTTAACCATTCAATGGAGCGGCCCCTTTGTATTCCCACCATCTCTTGAAAAATCACAAAGCGTTATTAACATATTTGCAACTGGGTTGCTCTCTCTTTGAAGGTATTTAAAGTTAGTGTCCAGCCAGAAACACTGGTAATTGGTCGATCACAGCCGGGTGTAACTGGCAAACACTCTACTTTTGCTCCTGGAGGCTTTGATGAAATGGTTCGACGATGAAATCGAAAAGGAATTCGAACGCATGCGCCAGCGCATGGAGAAGATGCTTGGCTCTCCCACACGTCCTGGAGCGGCCACATTGTGCAGCGACGCCGGTTGGCGTCCCTCATTGGATCTCTACGAGACTCCTGACGAGCTGATTGTACTGGTGGACGTTGCGGGTATTAATCCAAAGGAAGTTGAAGTTGTGGTTGACGGGGAGACTGTAAGCCTAAGAGGTAACAGATGCCGACCATTGGAGAAAAACGTCAACCGTGTCCATCACATGGAAATAGATTTCGGCCCCTTTAGCCACAGTTTTCGACTGCCCGTATCGATTGATCCTGAAGGAGCCAGCTCCACTTATCGTGATGGTTTTCTGATAATCAATTTGCCCAAGAAAGCACGAGTATCGACATCCGTATCCATTCAGTCGGATGAATAAATAATAAAGCTATCAGCCGTCAGCGGTCAGCCATCAGTTTTTGATGAAAAAGATTCTAAGGTGAATCTCTCGAGGATAGGGACAAAGGTATTTTGGAGAACAAATTCACTCTTCACAAGCTGAAAACTGAGAGCTGATCGCTGACGGCTAAAATGAGGAGATTTTAATGGCTGAAGAAGCTGTAAATCCTGCAACTGCCCAAGAAGATCAGGAAATTCCCCAACAGCTACCGGTGCTGCCCCTGCATCACGGAGTCCTTTTTCCCGAACTCACCGTTCCTCTACTGATAAGCCGTCCCGAACACATCCAGCTGGTGGACGAGGCTCTGGTCAAGGATAGAGCATTGGTTGCCGTGGCCCAAAGGGATGACAAGGTGGAAAAACCTGGCTTGATGGATTTATATCGGCTGGGGGTTGCAGTTTTCATCGTAAAAATGATGCGGTCTCCCGAAGGCCACTATCACCTGCTGATTCGCACCTCCAAAAAAGTCAGGCTGCTGGAAACGGTACAGGAGGAACCTTATCTGGTCGCCCGGGTGGAACCGATCGAAGAAATCGCCGAGACGGGCAAAGAAATCGAGGCCTTGGTGGTAACCATTCGCAACCTTTTCCAGAAATTTGTCGAACTGGCCAACATGCCTCCAGAGCTTGCCATGCTGGCCGCTAATGTAGAAGGACCCTATCCCTTAATCTATTTAGTAGCATCCAACTTGGATCTCAAGTTGACTGAAGCTCAGGAAATATTGGAGACCCTGGAAACGAGAACGGTTCTGGATAAGCTGACCATCCAGCTGAATGAGAAACTGGAGACCCTTGAGCTGAGCCAGGAAATCCAGAAAAAAGTCAAGGATGGTATGGATAAGAGTCAAAGGGACTATATGCTCCGCGAACAACTCAAGGCAATTCAACAGGAGTTGGGCGAGGGCGATGAACGAACCGTGGAGATCGATGAATTAAAGAATAGACTGGCCGAGACAGATATGCCCGAGGAGGTAAAAAATGTGGCCAGCAAGGAACTGGACCGCTTGAGCAGAATGCCGCCGGCTGCTGCGGAGTACACGGTTTCCCGCACTTACCTGGACTGGTTATTAGAACTTCCCTGGGAAGTCTCCACTGAAGATACTTTGGACATCTCTGCTGCCCAGGAAACCCTTGACGCCGACCACTACGACCTTGAGAAGGTAAAGAAGCGCATTGTGGAATATCTGGCAGTGCGCAAGCTCAAACAGGACATGAAGGGCCCCATTCTTTGTTTCGTGGGTCCACCGGGGGTTGGCAAAACTTCTCTAGGACAATCCATAGCCCGCACCCTCGGACGCAAATTCATCCGCCTCTCCCTGGGTGGTGTTCGTGACGAGGCTGAGATCCGCGGACATCGGCGCACCTACGTGGGCGCCCTTCCAGGGCGTATAGTCCAAGGTATTCGAAAAGCCGGCGCCAATAATCCGGTCTTCATGCTTGACGAAATCGACAAGGTGGGCACCGACTTTCGTGGCGATCCTTCCTCCGCCCTTCTGGAGGTGCTCGATCCCGAACAAAACCATTCTTTCTCCGATCACTATCTCGAAGTGCCCATTGACCTTTCTAAGGTTATGTTCATCACCACCGCCAATATTTTGGACACTATACCCCCTGCCCTGCGCGACCGCATGGAGGTCATGGAGTTACCCGGCTACACTGAAGAAGAAAAGCTTATGATCGCCAAGCGCTATCTTCTTCCCGAACAGATTGAGGCCCACGGGCTAAAAGCTGAGCTTATTGAATTGGAGGACGATGCTATTCGGACGATCA
>JASFKF010000202.1:0-4708 GCA_050118775.1 Syntrophobacterales bacterium | reverse complement strand
CAGAAGATTTGGCATCCTTGCGCGCCTGTCAGGTATTCAACCTGAGATTGTCCAAGTGCGGTGGCATCCTAGCTGCCGATCGAATGTTTGAAATAGGGCAAAAGCAAGGAATTGCCGCACAGCTGGGCTGTCAAGTAGGGGAAACGGGGATTCTCTCCGCAGCTGGACGGCAGTTTGCCTCGAGCCGAAAACTGCTCTATCTAGAGGGATCCTACTCCAACTATATCCTTAAGGAAGACATTGTAAACGAGCCTGTGGAATTCGGGCCGGGCGGCTTGGCCCGGCCACTGGGAGGATATGGACTGGGCATAAGCATCAATGAAGAGGTTCTGCAACGTCTTGCTGTCATGCACGAGGAGATATCATTGTCCTGAAGGCATGGGGCCTGGAGCATAGGGCGTGGGGCGCAGAGTTAAGCGGAGTTCTTGTTCCCTCGGCAGAGGTTCATAATCAGACTCTCCATTACAGCACGCTCACTAATACCACTACTCTTTAAAGTAAGATCGGCTCGGAAAAGATGCTGCAAAGCATCTATAAGGTCCGCGGTCTGATGAGCACGGGAGCGGACCAGGGTCTTATGCAATGCAAAGGGATGCATACTACCCAGGGGTGATCCTTTCTCGGTTTTCTCTTTTACAGTGGGCAGCACAGTCTTTTGGAAAGTGCCATAAGAGAGGTTAGGATCCAGATTTCCTGCCAGATTACCTTCGATAAATTCTCGCGCTAAAAGCAATCGTCGCACCTCTGTGGCCAGAGAGGCCAGGACCTGGAGTGGATGGTAGTTCTGATCCAAAAGACGATTTAAAACCTGCAAAGCCGCTTGGCAATCTCGCTCGCTCACTGCATTGTTTAGCTCATAGAGGGCTTCCTCCCGAAAGTGGTCGCTCATACTTTCTACTTGTTCTAGAGTTACCAGGGACTCTTCTCCCACAAAAGAGATAATCTTCTCCAGCTGAGTCTTGAGGGCCCAGAGATTAAAGCCGGTTCTCTCCAGGAGCAGGGAGAGCGCCTCTGGCTCAATTTTCTTGCCTGCTGCAGACAAAGTTTCCTCAGCTAGGCTTCGCAAGACCGACTCTTGCTGGGAGCGAGCCTTTCGGCCAGTACCTGAGGTCACACTAAAATCGACTACAATACCCTTTTCCTCAATAAGCCGATAAAGGCTTCTCCGCCTGTCGACGGTGTCAGTGGTGATGAGTAGACACTGTTCCGCTGGAAACCCACCCTGAAGAGCCTCCTCCAGTAAGGAACCCTCATCAGTTTGCACCGGTATCTCCATTTCCTTACTGCTGGCGTAATCTATAACCTGGTCCAGCCATTCCAACTCCGACTGCCCCTGCTCCACCCCCATGATTTCTTTCCACAAATCGGTTGGTATTTCTCGCCAGGCTCCAGCGGCCACATCGGCAAGTGACCAATTAGCGTATCCTAGCACCTCGAGCAAAAGGCCAGCTGCAGTTTTCAAATCTCCTGCTTCATAGCCTTCCTTGCTCTTGCCAACAAGAGCAGGTAGGTTGGCGCGGGAGTAAAAAATGCGGCTATGGTGCACCACAACAACCTTGCGTCCCCCAAAGAGTGCGAAGGTGTTGACGCTGTCTAAGATTTGTTTAAAGTCAGCTTCCCTGCCATCAACCACTTGCAGATTGGTGCTTCGTTGTGATTCGGGAACAAGCAACTCTGTGAGTTCTTCAAGGGCTGATTTCATCAGGTAATCCTCTCCGTGGAGGAGATAGATGGGGGCAATACTCCCTTGCTCTACTTGTTCGAGTATTTTGGCGAAGTTTTTTTTGTCGAAAGCGGGCATTTTCAACTCGCGAAAAGTCAGAACTGGATCAACTTCGGCGCCACTGCCATCCTGAACGTTTCCCTATCATAACGGGAGCAAAACCATCAAGCTTAAAAATAGAACAAAAAACCGGTTGCTTTCTTTTAAAATTTATTTATGGTACTTGCCTTATGGGTCACCGGCTTGTGGCTTAACCATCTAGAGAATCCAGGAGCAGGAGTCAGAAACCAGTGGGAAATCTGTAAATTCGCAATCCGAAATTTACCCTATGCTCTATGCTCCATGCCCTATGCCCTTTGCCTTGAGCCCTTAACGCTGTGCGCTCTGCGCTTTGCACTTTGCGGGCTAAGAGATCTTTATGTCTCAAAAACGCCAAGAGAACTTCTACGACGGTTGGCTTTACCATTTATTTGTAGATCCAGCTTTGCGTAAGGCGCGAAAGCTGGTGCGCAGACAAGTAAAACCAAAAAGTTCCCTCATTGATATCGGTTGCGGCACGGGGGAACTTGTCCTTTCCCTTACCGATTCGTGTACGGAATTGGTGGGAGTCGAAGCTTCCCATCGCATGTGGGCTTATGCCCATCAGCGAGTTCGAGACTTGGGGCTCAGGAACGTCCGGTTCATTTTTGCCTCGGGGGAGAAATTGGCAGATTTTCCCAGCGCTTTCTTTGACTATGCCACTGCCTGCATGGTCATGCACGAGATGGAGGCAGAGCAACGGCTGCCAGTATTGAGGGAGATGCAGCGGCTTGCAGATACCCTCATCTTGGTAGATTATCGAATACCTCCACCAGCAAACTTTATTGCCACCACTTGCCGGTTCATAGAAAGATTAGCTGGTAGTTACCATTATCAAAATTACCTCAGTTTCACAAAAAGTGGCGGTCTCTTGCCCCTGGTTGAGAGATTAGACCTTTCGGTCAACAGGGAGGTTCTTTTTTTCAACCGCTGTCTGCACCTGGTGGAGGCTAAGAGCATAGCGGCGAATTGACCCTGTGGATTAGAAAAAAATGAGAAGTTCTCTGCTAATAGTTGCACTCTCGCTATTAACACTTGGCTGTGGTGAACTATGGAAATTGGTTCCCATAGAGCCCGGAAGCAAACCGGTCATCTTGGACTCCTTTGCACCTCAAAAGGTCAAACCGGGCACGGGCTGGAGAATCTTTCTTGAGGCCGAGGACAAAGATGGCGACATGAAAGATATTGTCGTTTCCATATCTCCAGCTTCACGAAGCATCCTCGCCTACTCCTTCGCCTCGATTCGGCAGGAAGAGAGGGGATCGTTGGCGGGCTACCTTTTTATTAAGACCCCTCCCTCGCCCTATCTCCAAAACGAAATCTTCCACTTGAGCATATTTATCCGTGATAAAACCGAACGAAAGAGTGATTCGGTTGGCTTTTTATTGCGCTTCACTTCCGAAAGCGATGTTGAATTACCAGAAAAATGGCGGGAACCTTCCGAAAATCGGCTGGGTATTATTTTTCCGGATTATTTTAATAATTATGTCAGAGAAATCGAATCTCCCCGAGAATAACTGGCTTGGTTTATCGCCCTTCACCCCCCAGCTTTCTCCTTAGAGATGGCACTCCTTGGCATATTCTGGGCAGGCTGTCTTTACCTGCTCCCGATGGACCTGGCCACACTCGGGACAACTGAGCTCAAT
This sequence comes from Syntrophobacterales bacterium, assembly GCA_050118775.1. GTDB lineage: Bacteria > Desulfobacterota > Syntrophobacteria > BM002 > BM002 > BM002. Next base: position 1,261 of record JASFKF010000202.1, on the reverse strand, counting down.
GTTCTCCTTGTCAATGGTCTTGGCCTCGATCTCCTCAACAGTTAGGTGGTAGATGGAACCGCAGGCGCATTGTGGACACTTTCCCTTAACCTCATAGCGTTTTTTCTCACTCATCCCTGTCTCCTTGTACTGCTTGGTATTATTGGACCCAACAACATAACTCGGCCGCAGTTCACCATCTTATGGTCTGCCCAAAAAACAGCTGTTCTTTTAGCTCCCGAGTTTGTCTCAATCAGGTCAATCTCAACCGCCCGTCTCTGCTCCTGCCTACTCCTCGCCCACTCAGCAGGACCCACCGCTCTCAGTCTCACCTCCCCATCTCATCTGCGTGGGCTTTAGGTTCTTAGTTTCTGCAGGGCCTGTTCCGCACAAATCGTAATCGGTTCGAGACTCGGCTCAGAAGAACAATCTGGATTGCCGGCACACATAAGGGTGGTAAGTTCGGGAATTGTCTTCTCCCCCAGAATCAAGGCATTAATGGTATCGATCTCTTTAACCGGAGCGACACTATCGCTGACGATCTGCCCGCCAATCACCTTATGAGATGCTTTATCGAATATCAGTTTCAAGGTCCAAGGTTTCACTCCCGGTATCATGCCGTGTTTACTCCTAGAGGTCACCGTGGTGCAGAGGATTTCCAAGCCTTCCCTTCGGGCTTCCTCTTCAGTCAAACCCACTGAGCCAATGTACTTATCAAAAAGCCTGACAGCCGAATTGTTCAGGACCCCGGGAAATTCGATCTCATATCCAGCAAGTCTCTTTGCTGCTAGCCGCCCCTGGATAACGGCTGGACCGCGCAACTGCCCTGCAACAGGCTTTTTGGTGACTAAATTATACTTTTCCACACAATCACCTGCCGCCATGACATCAGGAACCGAAGTCTCCAGGAATTTGTTCACCTTTATGCCAAACTTGCCGAGCTCCAATCCCAGGTCCTTTGCCAGTTCCAGATTCTGCCTCACTCCTACCGCGAGCAGGACCATATCTGCCTCAATGGTCTCACCGGACGCCAGTTCTACCCCAGATACTACTCCGTTTTGTCCAAGTATCTTCGCCACCCTTTGATCCATTTTCATGGTGAAGCCTTTTTCAACAAGATGCTCCTGAACTTGGGCGCCCATGTCACTGTCAACCATTAGTGGCAGTGGATACCCCAAGATCTCGATGACCGTTACGTCATAATGGTCCGGCTTAGTCTCGCACAGCAGAGTCGCAACCTCCAGATTGGTAAAACCGGCCCCAATCAAGACCAGTTTCTTGG
>JASFKF010000201.1:0-4710 GCA_050118775.1 Syntrophobacterales bacterium | reverse complement strand
GAGGCAGTGCGCGTTGGCTTTGCCAGCCACTTGCTTAGTTCGGAAAGATTGCCAGAGTTGGTTACTGAACTTGAAGGGTATTCCGGAGACCTTTCTCAGACTAGATCACAGGGCGCGAAAACTCTACTTGCACAATTAGATCATTTTTTCGACAGAAATATTCCCATTAATCCGGACATGGACGAGTGGGTAGCCGTCTATTTTGCTGGAAAGAGTTCAATGGTAGAAATTATGGAATCGCTTCGCCAGTGTACCATACAGACCCAGTTGTGCGACGGGGTTTTCAGTAGGCTAGCCGAGCGCTCGCCAACGGCAGTGGTGCTGACTCTAAAGCTGCTGCGACACAATGAAACTCAACCTCTAGAGGAGGTTTTTCGAGCCGATCTCAAGGCTGCCCGTTTCATTGTGGCACATCCCGACTACGTGGAGGGTGTGCGGGCTCGCCTCGTAGACAAAGATGACAAACCCCAGTGGGAACCAGCTACCTTAGAAGAGGTGGGCGATGTGGACATAGATCTCTAAACCCACAGCCGAGTGCTGAAGCCAGATAGTGGTGGGTGTATAATCGCACATCTCTCATCTGACATCACACATCTATTCTGCCATAACCTTTTTTGGTTAGCCAGGAGTTCGCATGACTGACCAACCGTTCATCCTTGGTGTTAACTATTGGCCACGAAAGACAGCCATGTTTATGTGGCGAGAGTTCGACAGAGCGGCCATAGATGAAGATATGGCAATAATTAGCGAGCTGTCCCTTTCTTGTGTAAGGATATTCCTCCTGTGGGAGGATTTCCAACCAAAACCCAAAAATGTTCCTGCCGTAATGCTAGACCGGCTGGTGGAATTGTTGGAAACGGCGGATGAGAAGAATATCAAGGTGGTAGTGACCCTTTTTACTGGATACCTTGGCGGCATGAATTGGCTTCCCCCCTGGATGCTTTTGGCTTCTGCTGATCTAAATCAATCTCCAGTATTTTCCTTGGGCAAAGTACGTTTCAATAAAATAAGGAATCATTACGCTGAAGCTGAGATCATGGAAGGGCAAATCTATTTCCTCGGAGAGGTGGCAAGCGCTGTATCTGGGCACCCTGCCCTTTTCAGTTGGGATTTGGGCAATGAACCTTCACGGTGGTCTGTTTCTCCTGACAATTTTGCAGTTGAGCTGTGGCTGCAGGCAATGACTGAGACCCTAAAAGAAAGGGACGATAGGTTGCCAATAACTTTGAGTTTCAATCTTAGTGATCTCGGGCGAAGTGAAGGGCTTACACCGAGTCTAGCAGCTAAGTATTTGGATTATTTGTCTATTAACGGTCAACCCCAAGGTGTTTCTTGGGCTGAGGATCCTTTTTCTCCCACCCTTCCCTCCTTTGTAGGTTCTGTGGTCCGCTGGCTGGGAAAAGGTCCGGTGATGATTCAAGAATTCGGATTAGCCACTAAGAGTATTTTGCCTGGACCCAATAATTCTGACTCGAAAAGCGAGGGGGATCGATCGTTGGTCAGCGAGGAAGATGCAGCCTTGTTCACAGAAGATGCACTATTGCACCTGAGGAGATCACACTTGATGGGTGCATTCTGGAAGTCCTACGGTGACTATCATCCCAGCATCTGGAAGCGGCCACCCCTGGACAAGCGCAGAACAGAGCGCTTCTCCGGTCTAGTTCGCTATGACGGCACCCCCAAGGTTGCCGCTTCAGCGTTCAAGTCTATGGTTAACGGTCCAGAACCAAAAGAGACCTCCACGGAATGGCTTGATTTGACCCATGAAGAATATTATCAAGATCCGCATCAGCATTTGAGAAGGCTCTATGGACGTTTTCGAGAGTATTGTTCTCTAGCATAATGTCAATGGCGAAAGGCGGGAGGCGCAGGGCGCAAGGCAGTTGGTCGAATCCTGTAGCCAGTATTCAGCAGTCAGGAGATTCCGAAATCCTGTTCATTTACCCTTGGCCTTGTGCCTTTAGCCGTGTGCCTGAGAATAGTAGGGTGGACATTACCTAGCAAGAGTGGCTTTCTGTTTAAATCTATCAACTGCGAGAATAGGTGAATGATGAAGAAATGTCTTGTTACTGGTGGGGCGGGATTCATTGGCTCAAATCTGGTCGAGCATTTGGTTGGCGCATCCTTTGAGATTAAGGTTCTGGACAACCTAAGTTCTGGTTTTTTGAAGAATTTAGAAGCGGTATGGGAGTATATTGACTTCAAAGAGGGAGACGTGAGGGATATGACCACCTTGAAGCAAATTATGTCTGAGGTTGAGGTGGTTTTTCACCAGGCTGCGCTGGTGTCAGTTCCCCAATCTATTGAAGATCCAATTGAAACAGTTATGGTAAATGATCTTGGCACCCTCAATGTTCTAGAAGCTGCACGTCATAGTGGTGTCAGAAGGGTAGTATTTGCCAGTTCGTGCGCAGTTTATGGGGATCTGCCCCAACTTCCCAAAAAGGAAGAGATGGATACCAAGCCCTTGAGCCCTTACGCGGCTAGCAAATTGCACGGAGAGACCTATGCCAGACTGTATGGAGATTTGTATGGGCTCGAGACTGTCTGCCTTAGATATTTCAATGTCTACGGCCCTAGGCAAGATCCCAGCTCCCCTTATTCGGGGGTAATATCCATTTTCATGGACAATGCAGCTCGCGGCGAAACGTCCACTATCTTTGGGGATGGGGAACAATACCGTGATTTTGTCTATGTGGCCGATGTAGTCCAGGCCAATCTGTTGGCTGCCCAACGGAAGAACATCTCCGGCGTGACTATCAATGTGGGCACTGGCAAATCGGTGACGGTGAACACTCTCTGGAAAAATATCGCCGAGCTTGCAACCTTACAAGGCGAGCCGAAGAGAGCTAATTTTCGTCCCGGAGACATTCGGCAGTCAGTTGCCGAGATCTCCCGGTCCCAGGAGCTGTTAGACTTCGAGCCCCGTTACAGTCTCGAGGAGGGATTGCAGCTTACGTGGGAATGGTACCGGAAGCGCATAGGGCGTGGTGCATAGAGTAATTATAGATTGTGGATTTCAATGGGTTCTAGAGGATCCGGTAGCTCGAAATCGAAAACTCTGGAATAAAAATATAATTCGCTGTTTAAAGCACGTTTAATAGTTTCAGCCCGGCGGAAACCGTGCTGTTCACCTTCAAAGGGAATATAAGCCACGGGTAACCCCTTAGATTGTAAAGCCTCCAGCATCATCTCTGCCTGATTTGGGGGGACCACCTCGTCCTCGAGTCCCTGAAAAAGTATCAAGGGACAAGAGAGCAAATGAGTGGAATGTATGGGCGAACGTTGGCGATAGATGTCCAGCCTATCCGGATAGGGCCCCACGAGTCGGTCTAGGTATCTGGCCTCGAATTTGTGGGTTTCCTTTGCCAGGGCTTCAAGATCACTGATGCCATAGTAACTGGCCCCAGCTTTGAAAGTATGGCGGAAGGTCAGAGCACAGAGGGTGGTATATCCGCCGGCACTGCTGCCACGAATGGCAAGCCGCTCCCCGTCTACCCAGCCCTGCTCTACTAAAAAACGTGCGCCATTAACACAATCGTCCACATCGACAATTCCCCATTGCCCTTCCAGCCGCTGCCGATAAGAGCGCCCGTAACCGCTGCTGCCCCCGTAGTTTACATCCAACACGGCAAAACCCCTGCTGGTCCAGTATTGAATATCCCAGGCGAGAGAGGTCGAAGTGGCAGAAGTGGGGCCTCCATGAATTTTAACCAGCAATGGTGGCAACTCCTCCGCTGCCGCTCGGTAGTCGCAGTTTTGAGGTGGATAAAAGAAAGCGTGTGAAGTTTTTCCATGTTCTGTTGGAAATTCAATGGCTTGTGGAATAGATATGTAGCCTTTGTCTGCCTTGATATCACTTGAGGATCGCAGAGAGTGAAATTTCCTGCTTTTGAGATCAAATCGAATGATAGAGGGTGCTAGGGTTGGGGAGCCGGCGCAAAATACTGCTTGTTTAGAGGAGACCCGCAAGTTCCAGATTTCGCTAAAAGGAGTTTCAATGTCCTCTAGATCGCCAGAAGTGCAGTTAAGGCTGGACAGATGCCAGACACCCTTGCTGGTATAAGTACAGAGGATGCGGTCCAAAGACTCGAATCCATAGGTAGACATGGAAAGCAGCCACTGCGGTCTGCCGAACTCGCAATCCCTCGGACAGACAGGCTCTACCTGTTCCTGGCGATAGCGGTAAAAGTTCCACCACTCGCTTTTATCGGAGACGAAATAAAGCACACCATCTGGTGACCATTCCGGCTGGAAGATGGACTCATTGAGGTCACCTGCCACCTTCACTCTCTCACCAATTGAACCATCAGATTGAATCTCTCCCACCCACAGCTCGGTTCCGTCCCAGGGGAGATTGGGGTGGTTCCAGGTAAGCCAGGCCAAAGATGAACCGTCAGGACTAATCCGAGGAGAACTGTAAAAATCATTGCCGGTAATCAGAACTTGTTCTTCTTGGTTTTTGCTAATGTCTAAAGCAACTATGGCGTTAACTGGCTCGCTTGCTCCGCTACTGTGGTCTTCCCTTAAGCAAATCAGTCGGTTTTGGATTTTGTCTACTATAATGTCGCCATACCGTCTGGCCTCTGGAGAGTTTAAGGCTCGCGGTTCAAGATTTGATTTTTGTTGGTACAATGCCTGATCGGCGAAGTTGGAGAAATAAATAGTTTCATCAGAGACGACGAAGGCCCCACCCCCATACTCATGGAC
>JASFKF010000200.1:0-4712 GCA_050118775.1 Syntrophobacterales bacterium | reverse complement strand
ATCGTCTTTAGTGGCGACCTTGGCAGACCGGCACGACCCATCCTCCGAGATCCAGTTCAGGCTTTCGAGGTGGATTTTCTTGTCTTGGAATCAACCTACGGCGGCCGGTTGCACGACAATAGCACGCCTGAAAAGGACCTAGCACGCGTGATCAATGCAAGTGTGGAAAGAGGGGGAGTACTGATAATACCTGCTTTTGCCGTTGGCCGCACGCAACAACTACTCTACGCCTTGAGGGAATTGGAGGCCCAGAAAGAGATACCCTCACTCCCAGTCTATGTAGATTCACCCATGGCAATAGATACAACAACTGTTTTTGAAAAGAGAAGAGGGTACTATGACCTGACGGCCAAAGTTCTGGAACTGAAAGGAACCCGTATTCTTCAGCCGCAGCAGATTCATTTCTGTAGGCACCGAGACCAATCAAAGGCACTGAACCAACGAGATGAGCGCGCCATTATCATTTCTGCCAGCGGCATGGCCACCGGTGGCCGCATTCTACATCACCTGAGGTATCGGTTGCCTCGTGCTCAAGACACACTGTTGTTTATTGGCTACCAGGCAGAAGGTACAAGAGGAAGAACAATCTTGGACGGAGAGAGCACAGTGAAGATCCACGGAAAGTACATCGCCACTCGAGCCAAGGTTGAGAATATATCCGGCTTCTCCGCCCACGCAGACTCCAATGAGATCTTGGCCTGGCTCATCGGCTTCAATCGACCCCCCAAGAAAACGTTTCTCGTTCATGGTGAGCCCGAGGCTTCGGCATCATTGGCAGAGGAAATCCAGCAGAGATTAGGATGGGATGTGGTGGTTCCAGAATTCGAGGAGAGCTTTACACTAGAATGATTGGAGTAATGGAGTAATGGAGTGTTGGAGTATTGGCAAAAGGGCGGTTAGAATCCTTAACCAATTCTCCAGTACTCCAGTACTCCATTACTCCATAAAGAAGGTCTTAAAAATAAACGCTGAAAGGAGGAGCAATATGGCAGACAAGGTAATCATTTATGGCAAATCCAGTTGACCCTACACAAACAAAGCCAGGTCGGCTTACGGAGACAAAGCCACTTACATAGACGTCGCGAATGACAGTGATAAGCTCGAAGAAATGCTCGAAGTATCCAAAGGTGTGAGGAAAGTGCCGGTCATTGTCGAAGGTGACAAGGTGGAAATCGGCTATGGGGGCACATGAGGCGTATAACAACTCATCGGTGATGAGTTAAAGAGACAGTACACTTGCAACCCCCTTTGGACAAACAATTAGGTTGGGTGTCAGGTGTCAGTGCTGCATTCAGAAATCCCAAATCCCAAGCACCAAATTCCAATGTTAAAGCTCCCTGTCCTGCTTTAATCCCGCTGAAGCGGGACAGGGAATCTTCGAAATGTTCGCTTCCGCCTTCGGCGGATTATTTGTTTGTTATTTGTTATTTGTGATTTGGAATTTCTATTCCTCCACTACTCCATTACTCCAATTTATTATTAAGGATAGCTCACATGTTCAGCTCGAAACTGGTTTCTTTTGATCGCTTTGCTGGTATCTACTTTAACCACGTTGTTTTCGATGACTATGTGATAAATATCTAGTGGTCTGGGAGCAGGTGGGTTGATCACAGCCCCGGTGATATCAAAAACGGAACCATGACAGGGACAGGCGAACTTCATGTCTTTTTCAACCCAGGGAACCGTGCAGCCAAGATGGGTGCATTTACGAGATAAGGCAAGGAAGCCGCCGTCTTCAAGTCGTGTGAGGTAAAAACGGCCACGGACGAAGGCTGTGACAGAATTGGGTTCGAATTTACCGACTGCCCCGGCCGTGACCATGGCCTGGGAATCTGCTTGTGGCGCTTTAGATTTATTCGAACGCAGAAAAGAGAACACTACAGCAACAACTTCGGCCAAAGCCACAAGCCCCAGAGCAATCCACAGCTTATTTAAGAAACTTCGGCGCGAAGGCTCAGTTGCAGCAGCTTCCTCATTAGTTTCTTCACTCATAGCTCAAGCCTTTTCAAGTCTTGGATGTGAGATGTGTGATGTGCGATGTGAGATAGTGCTTCAGCTCAACAAGGCTATTCGATCTCACTCCCCATATCTCATATCCCACATCCCAAATCCCAAATCTGCAATCTAAAATCTACAATCTCATATCTCCCACGGCCAAGTCAGTGCCATGCCTTCGCCCCGGAACCAAACGGTGGTAATGGTCAGAATAATAAAGGCAAAGAGCAATAGAACAAAAACCGCCTGAACCGTCTCATTCCTCGTGGCGTTGTACTTTTTCTTTATCAGTCCATAAAACCCGCCGAGAACCGCCAGGATGATAGTGGCTGGTAGCAAACCCCTGCTAACAATAGGTGGGATTCCAGGCATCCAGGTGGCAAAATCGAAAAACAATTCGTCCGCCAAAATAAAGAGCGGTGTTAAAAAAATGGCCACAATCGCAGCTACTACCGCTATCCTCCGCCCCCGGTGCGACGCAAACCACACTCCGGCAGTATTTTCATCAAAGGGGATGTAGGGCAGAAGAATTAAAACCCCGGCGATAATTAATGGCATCGTTACAAAGGCGAAAAAGGGGTGGATATGAAGCAACAGCTCCTGAAAGCCGGCAAAGTACCAGGGTGCTTTGGTGGGATTGGGACTGAAACCCGGATTGGCCTCGGCTCCAAGAGGTGCATCATAAACTACTGAGATTAGCATAATGAAAGCGATGAGCACTGCAGCAACAACCAGTTCCCGTAGAATCAAATTGGGAATGGTGGGCACCATTTCGCCCTTGGTGCCAGGGTTTTCCTCTGGCGTGCGGGGCACCACCAATCCCCCAGCTTTGCGCACTCGCCAGAAGTGAAATGGCATAAGAAGAAGGAGGCAAGCAGGAATGATGGCAGTGTGGATAGCGAAAAAGTTGGACAGGGTCGCCGGCCCCATATCAGTACCGCCGAGAATTATCTGTTTAAGCCCCTCGCCAATTACAGGAATATATTCCAGCATTCCCGTACATATGGTAACAGCCCAGAATGCCAGCTGGTCCCAGGGCAACAAATAGCCGGTGAAGTTCGACCCCAAGATCAAAACAAATATGGTAAGGCCTATGATCCAATTGAATTGTCGCGGTGGATGAAAAGCCCCGGTGAAAAATACCCGCAGGAAGTGAAGGAAAACAACAATCAGAAGTATATTGGCGCTCCAATGATGGATGTTCCGGATGAGCTGACCAAAAAAAACGTCGTTTTGTAAATGAAGAATGGATTCGTAGGCTCTGTCGGGAACCGGCTGATAGGCAAATTTTAGCATCATGCCGGTGGCGAACAGTAAAATCACCAAGACTGCAGCCATGCCGCCCAGGCCCCAGGTGAGAGTGAAGCGCAGGGTTCGCTCTTGGACAACCTTGGGACGGAAGTGCAAAACCAGGGTACTCAACCAAGCCCGGTAAGGCCGTCGCTCATCGTTTTCTTTGTATATATGAGGGAAGATCGAATACCAGACTCGCTGAAAAAGGTTGGATTCGGTTGTCTTCGCATTCTGGGAGGGCATCAGGCAGTCTTTCGTAAATTTGCACAAATTCCTTCTCGAACCACCTTGAATACCCTAATGCTGTTGTTCAGTCAATATTCGGGTGCAAAGCTGACACTTGAAGTTTTTACCTCAATGCTTACTTTGACTAAAAAGTTCTGTGGGATGAACTGCCGCCTGATAGGGTCTAAAAAGCTAATTGAGGCGGACTGGAAGAGTAGGGTTCATTTAGTTATTGATCCACTCAAAGGAGAAATACCATGAAATACATATTCACACTTTTTATGATACTAGTCGCTGCATCCACGGCAAATGCTGCCGGCAGCTCAGTGACCTACGAGGTTAAGGGAAAACCTTATGAGGGGTATTTCGTCAGTCCTTCTGCCAATGCCCCCCTGATACTGCTTATCCATGACTGGGACGGTCTTACTGAATATGAAGTGAAACGTGCCAACATGCTGGCCGATATGGGGTATGCAGTTTTTGCTGCCGATTTGTTCGGTGCCGGAGTGAGACCAACAGAGGTTGTGGATAAACGCCAGCACACCGGCGAATTGTATAAAGACCGTGATAAAATGCGCGGTTTGATACAAGCTGCACTGGAAACTGCAAAATCTAAAGGCGGCAATGTTAATAACGCTGTGGCAATGGGATATTGCTTTGGAGGGGCTGCCGTACTCGAGTTCGCCAGGTCAGGGGCAGACTTGAAGGGCTTTGTCACCTTTCATGGTGGATTGAGCACCCCAGCAGGTCAAGACTATTCCAAAACCAGGGGAAAACTGCTCATTCTCCATGGCACAGCAGACAAACACATTACCATGGATCAGTTTGCCAAGCTTGCCACTGACTTGGAAGAGAAGGGTGTTTCACACGAAATGATAACTTACGGTGGAGCACCGCATGCCTTTACCGTGTTTGGTGAAGACCGCTATAGAAAAGATGCTGATGAAAAGTCATGGAAACGTTTTACGGAATTTCTTGGCGAGACTCTTAACTGATCCACCGTCCAAAGTAGATTTCACCATGGCTAAAGTTGGCCTTGCTACTAATATATTTGGTAGTGGACTCTCAACTTGGGTGAGAAAAACAGTATATTCGGTAAAATTCAAGGCGGGGAGGGCAGACCTGCCCATCACCATCAGATCCTTCAGCCCCGTTGTTTTAAATTGTAAATTACAATGTTTTCATGAGAAATCTTTGAT
>JASFKF010000199.1:0-4727 GCA_050118775.1 Syntrophobacterales bacterium | reverse complement strand
ATTCATTCTTGCCCATAGCAGAGACAGTTGAAGACGCTCACAAAGAATTTTGAGTACCGCAGCCAAATTTTCCACGAGGGAGGGATAGGATCTCAGAACATAAAATCGCAGAGAAATTGTGAAGTCTCTGATGGAAAATCTGCTCACATCTGCTGAAGTAATTCTGGATTGCTTAAGTGACGGCGTTTACGTGTGTGACCGCGAGCGCAGGATTGTGTACTGGAGCAAGTCTGCTGAACGGATCACCGGATGGCAGCCTGGGGATGTGTTGGGTCGTCTTTGTCTGGAAGACGTCCTTTGCCATGAGGATAAGGACGGGCATCGGTTGTGCGGAGAGGAGCACTGCCCGTTGCACCGTTCCATGGTCACCGGAGCCACCACCACCGTGCCGGTGACAGTTTTTGCCCGCGGCAAGGATGGTCGCAAGATCCCCATGCAGGTGACCACGGCACCCATCCGCAATGAGTCCGGTGAGGTTGTCGGTGGGGTGGAAACATTTCGCGATGTCGCCCCCATGCTCCAGGACCTCGAGCGGGCCAAGATGATTCAGGCCCAGACTCTTGAGCAAGATCTCCCCGCTGATCCGCGCTTGCGCTTCGCGACCTTCTATCTGCCCCATGAAATCGTGGGCGGTGACTATTATGCGGTCAAACAGCTCGATTCTGACCGGTACGGATTTCTGCTGGCGGATATGGAAGGGCATGGTCTGGCTGCAGCTTTATATACCATGCAGCTGGGTTCTGTGTGGAACCAGCATTTCCAACTCCTGACAAACCCGGCACGGTTCGCTGCCGAGGTTAACAAAGAACTGGTGCGGATTTTCGCTAGCGTCGTAACCTTTGCCACGGCAGTTTGCGGGGTCATCGATGCTCGTGCAGGCAAGGTGAGATTAACCGGGGCCGGCGGTCCACCACCTCTCATCATCCGGCGAAATCAGACCATGCAGAAAATAGAATGTCCAGGTCCTCTTTTCGGAGTAATGGAAGATGTTCCTTACGAGGAGCAGATTCTAGAGTTGGAGCCCGGCGACTCGTTGCTCTTATTCAGTGATGGTGCCTTTGAAATTCGCAATGCCAAGGATGGACTGCTTGGGGTCGATGGTTTGATAAAAATTCTTACAAACCTTGATTACCCGCAGAAGCAACTCAAGATGGATCACTTGCAGGAAGAACTGCTGAAATTCTCAAACGATATCCGGCTCCAGGACGACCTAACCATTATCGAAGTGCGCTTTTGGGGCCAGTAAAGGAGGTGAAAAATGATTAGACGATTACATCTCGCATCACTGGTGTTGATTTGTCTTGCCGCGAGTTATCTCGCCAGCTGTTCCACTGGACCACGCCATGGGCCCTCCTTGCAGTTCAGGGAAGCCCCCTCGCCCAGTGTCAATGGTGAGTTCCCCAACTGGCAATTGCCACCCCATGAGCTGGAAACCACCATTTACGACAGGGCGCTGGCAGGGAAGATACACACGGAGGAAGCGAAGAGGACGGCACAAGGTACGACCGGCGCCTTGTTCCTTGTCACTCGTGATGAAGTGAGTGGCAAGGAAATAAAGTGGAAGTTCAAGAAGAACGTCCCGGGCTGGGTCGACAGCCTTAATACATCTCCCCGCAAAGAAATTGCTGCTTACGAGGTTCAGAAGTTTTTTCTGGACCCCGAGGACTACGTGGTGCCCACTGTCCTCCCGATCTGTGCGCCCCGTGAGCGCTACCTCCAGGTCGTTGGCTATGCTGCTGCCACCCTAGAGGGAACGGATTGCATTCTGGGCCTTGCTTCCATTTGGATGGAGAATGTCACCATACCCGACAAATTGTACTATGAATCGCGCTTCCTCGAGGATCCCACCTACGCCTACTATATGTCCAACTTCAACATTCTCACCTACCTCATCGATCACCGCGATCCCCGGGAGGGACAATTCCTGGTTTCCAAGGACGACAAGCGGCGCCAGGTATTCTCCATTGACAACGGCATTTCCTTTGGCTTCTGGCCATACAACATCTTCCTCCGCCAGTGGGCTGAAATTCAGCTGCCGGCCCTGCGCAAGGATTCCATAGACCGGTTGCGCAAGATAAAGCGGCAGGATCTGGACTTCCTGGGAGTCATATTTCAGTTTAAATTAGACGAGAACCTCGTTTTAAGACCTTCTCCGGTGGGGGAAAACCTCGACCCCACAAAGGGTGCGAAGTACATAGATGGCACGCTGCAATATGGTCTCTCAAAATCGGAGATCGATGATCTCTGGGAGCGCATCCAAGCCCTGATTGCCGAGGTGGACTCCGGCAACATCCAGGTATTCTAGACGGGGGGCTCGGATAATGAAACGGGAGAGTCCTTTCAAGGCCATGTTCAACATCAGAAAAGGTGAGCTTCCCCTGGCTCTTCTGATGTTCAGCTACTTCTTTCTGGTAATTACCAGTTTCTGGATTCTCAAGCCGATAAAGAAGTCCCTCTTCATCCAGTTCTATGAGAAAGTAGGGTTCGATCTTTTTGCCTACCACCTCTCCGGGCCGCAGGCGGAGTTGCTTGCCAAGGTGTTAAACATGGTGGTGGCCTTTGTGGCCGTTGCCGTATTCACTTTGCTGGCCCGCCATTTCCGCAGGCAAAAACTGAGTTTTGTCTTCACCTTCTTCTTTTTGGCTTCCTATGTTGCTTACACCTTTGTGATCAAATCCCCCAAGGATTTCACCATATGGACCTTCTACCTTTTCGGTGATCTGTTCTCCACCTTGATGGTGGCGACTTTCTTCGCCTTCTTGAACGACAGCGTCACCCCTGATGCTGCCAAGCGCCTCTACGGTCTGGTGGGCTTGGGAGGTGTTACTGGCGGGGTCTTCGGTACCACCACCGTCCGGGCTTTGATTGCAAGAATTCATGTGGTGGGATGGCTTTGGATCTGCTTCGGCTTGGGATTGCTCATCCTGGTTGTGGCTTTTGGCGCGGGACGTTTGGTTGAAAAGAATCCGCCCCCTGAACCCGAGCCCGCTCCGGCGGAGATGGAGGAAAAAGCTAAGGGCAATCCGGCCTTGGAAGGGGCTCGGCTGGTATTCAGCTCACCCTATCTACTCTCCATCGTGGCGATTGTGGGTCTCTACGAGATTGTCTCCACGGTTATGGATTTTCAATTTACTAGTACCATCGCCCACTACTTGAGCGGTCCTGACATTGGCAAGCAGTTTGCCACCGTCTTTGCCATCACTAACATCGTCTCCATGCTGGTGCAACTTTTTCTCACCAGCTTTGTAATGTCGCGCCTGGGTGTGGGTATTGCCCTAATGATTTTGCCTGTGGCTGCATTGGCAGGATCAATGGGTTTTATGGCACTCCCCATTTTGGTAATGGGCAGCGCTTTGAACACTCTGGACAACGGCTTCAGCTATTCCATTAATCAGTCGGCCAAGGAAGCTCTCTACGTTCCCACTACCAGAGACGAAAAGTACAAAGCCAAGGCCTTCATTGACATGTTCGTCCAGCGTTTTGCCAAGGCTGTGGCTGTGGGTGTGAGCCTTGGGATTACCATGGTTTTTCGAGAGTTCTCCAGCCTGCGTTACCTCTCAGCTTTCACCATTGGCATTATCATCTTGTGGATATTTGCGGTGCGGTATGCAGGACGGCGATTCAAGGACATGACGGAGTAAAGATTGCGGATTGCGGATTGTGGAATGCGGATTTGGCAAGGCATAGAGCATAGAGCATAGGGTAAGGAGTCAGGAGTCAAATTCAGCTGTCGGGTTTCGGGAAGAATAAGCAGAGATGGTAATAAGGAGGGAGTCCAATTCGAAATCTAAAATTTCAATTTTACAATCCGCAATCCGCAGTCCGCAATCCGCAATGCTGGGCAGCACTCGTAATTGCCGCGCTTCTCATACTCTTGGGCTGTGCTGCTGCACCACAGCATCCCAGCCGTATTGAAGTTTCCGGATCCAGGAACCTTCGGGATCTTGGCGGCTACCCCACCATGGACGGAAGACAGATAAAGCAGGGGGTACTTTACCGCTCCGACCATCTGGACAAGATTACCAAAAAAGACAAAGAACAGTTTGTAGCTTTGGGCGTAAAGACAGTATACGATCTCCGAAGTGAAGAGGAACGTGCGAGCGATCATCCGCGGCTGCCGGACATTGTGTCAGTCAAAGTGGTCAGTCTACCTGTCTTCTACCAGGGGTTGGATCCGAGGGTGATGGCCCGCCGGATAGTAATAAGTGGCGATGTAGAGGAGGGTGACTTCCACCATATAATGATTGAAGCGTACCAAACCTATGCCCTGGAGTTTCGCTCCCAGTGGTCCACACTTTTAAAGGGACTGGCTGAGCCCGGAACCCCGCCCGCTCTCATTCACTGTACCTATGGCAGGGACCGAACGGGAGTTGCAGTGGCTCTGATCCTCAGCTCTATCGGCGTACCTCGGGAAAAGGTTATGGAAGACTACCTGTTAAGCAACAAATTCTGGGAGAGTAAAACCGATATGTACTCCTGTCTCGCCAACTGCGCCTCTTGCTTCAGAACTCCACGGAGCGAGGTCCGGGCCCTCATGGAGGTAAGGCCGGAGTACCTGCAAGCCGTCTTCTTGGCAATAGACGAGCATTACGGCTCCTTTGATAATTACCTCGACCAGGGGCTTGGCATAGACGAGCAAACCCTCGAGAGGCTCAGGACGGCGTTACTCCAGTGAAGAATTCGGGGCCAACCGCCGTCGTCGCTCCAAGGCTTGAATATGCAAGCCG
>JASFKF010000198.1:0-4738 GCA_050118775.1 Syntrophobacterales bacterium | reverse complement strand
GAAACCTTACCCCAAGCAGTCCGGTTTGTCAATGGAAGTGGATACAGGAATTTCCCCAAAAATATTTTAGAGACATAAGCCACGGGGAAGCTACTCCACAACGAACATGATTCGCACCATCAATTGGCAGGATTCGTGTTTGGGGTGCACCATATCTTCTTGCAGGCCCTCTCGAGGCTGAGAGAGTGAAGATCGGTTGCTCAGGTGTTCCTTGTTTCGCAGCTTTCCCTTTTGGCCTTTGCTGATGTCTCTTCTAAGTGACTGCGGAAGGTCGGTGTCACTTTCCGCCTACGGCGGACTGGGGGAGCCCCTGGAACGACAGAAGAGACATCAGCAAGTCCATTTTCATTTACTCACACAGACAAACTGGCTACTGAACAGAGGTTACAAGAATGGTCCACTTATTTTTGGGGAACCTCCTCAAGTAGATAAAAGAGTTTGCCCATTTCTGATCTGGGGATTTCCTCAATTACTGTGTTGACAGTCTGGTATGGACTGGGTCCCCAGCCACGAGGCAAATATTTTTGGGGAAATTACTGAGGTAGGTGGGTGAGGAATGCGAGGAACCTTTGCTAATTCTGGTTTAGAAGCTACTGAGTGATCTGCCTCACTCTCCCAAATAGGCCTCCCTTACCTTGGGATTTTCCAACAGGGAGCGAGCGCTGTCTTCGAGTACAACCCTGCCAGTCTCAATAACATATCCATAGTCAGCCAACTCTAGGGCAGCCTGGGCATTTTGCTCTACCAGAAGGATGGTAACACCCTCCTCTTCTCTGATCTGGCGGATTATGGTCATGATATGCTCCACTATCAAGGGGGCCAACCCCAAGGACGGCTCATCCAGTAAAAGCAGCCTTGGGGTGCTCATCAAACCTCTCGCAATGGCAAGCATTTGCTGCTCGCCTCCGGAAAGGGTCCCACCCACTTGCTTCCGTCGCTCCTCTAGAATGGGAAAAAAGGAAAAAGCCCGCATGAGGGCTTCATTGATCTCTTTTTTGTTTTTTCGCAAGTAGGCGCCTAGGGTAAGATTTTCCTGCACCGTGAGCAATGGAAAAATTCTCCGCCCTTCGGGTACCTGTACGATCCCCCGCCGCACGATCTCCTCAGGAGCCCGGCCATTGATGGGCTTTCCTTGAAACTTTATATCACCCGAGGTAATAGGCTGAATACCACTAATGGACATAAGGGTGGTGGATTTGCCTGCACCGTTAGCACCGATGAGGCAGCAAATACTACCCTCCTTGACCTCAAAGGAAACTCCCTTCAAGGCGTGAATCTGCCCATAGTGGCTGTGGATTTGTTTAAGTTTGAGCATCGGCCGAGCCCCTGCCAAGATAAGCTTCGATCACCCTTGGGTTGGCCCTGATTTCATCTGGTGTTCCATGGGCAATCAGCACACCGTGATCAAGGGCATAGATATGATCGGCCAGGTTCATCATCACCTTCATATCATGTTCAATAATCAGAACTGTGATCCCTTGGTCGCGGATTTTGCGTATAAGCCGCATGAGCTGAGATGACTCCTGGGGATTCATCCCTGCTGCGGGCTCATCCAGGAGCAGCAACCGGGGGTGGGAAGCGAGGGCTCGAGCCAATTCCAGCCTCCGCTGCTCACCATAGGCCAGGGCCCCAGAAAGGTCGAAAGCCCTGTGCTCCAAACCTACAAACCTCAGATGCTCAAGGGCTTCTACTTCTATCTTTTTTTCTTCCTCTCGTTGGGAACGAGTGCGAAAGAGGGTGGCATATACTTTTTGAGCCATCCTTCCGTGAGCACCTATCCTCACGTTATCCAAGACACTCAGAGTAAGGAAGAGACGGATGTTCTGAAAAGTCCTGGCCACACCCAACCTGTTGATTGCGTCCGGGCCTAACCTGAATCCGTAAAGCTGGCGTACTTCTCGCAGGATCAACTGCCAGCCGAGATATGTGCTAAAGGCAATGGCCAGGATGGACCACGGCAAGGCCAAGTATGCCAGCGGCACATGGCCACCAGGCAGTTGTCCCAGAGAAGCGGGGTGGGTCAACCACCAAATAGCCAAATACAGGTCCCCCAGGATAAACACGAACATGGTGCTCCAGGCCCAAATTTGAAAATCCCTCAGGCCCCGCACCACCACCATCCGTATACTCAGAATAAAAATGGTCAGTAGAGTCAGCTCAACTTTATAGAAGGTTCGGGGTAAGAAAAAAAACCAGAAGAGGGGAACCCATGCCAGGCTTAAAATGATAAAGAGCCAAGAAAGTCGCTGCACCAGCCTTGCTTTTCGGTTCGAAAGTTCTGGGACAACCGACCTTTCTAGAAAGTGCACTTGGCCCTCTGTGGGATAGTATAGTCCTGTGAGGCAGTTAAAAAGAGTGGTCTTTCCCGCGCCGTTGGGCCCGATAATTCCCACGATCTTGCCTCTCTCCACCTCTAGACTTACTTGGCTCAGGGCGCTGAGGCCCCCGAAAACTTTGGAAAGCTCACTAACCCTGAGAATAGCATCCATACTAAGTTTCACTCCTTGCTACCAAGGGTTGCTAAACGCTGCCGGATACGTGCCGCCTTACTCTCCTGAGCCCTATCAAAGGGAACGAGCCCTGCAGGACGCCAGCGCATCATCAAAACTAGGATCAAACCATAGATTAGATAACGGGCATTAAACATTCCTTGGGGCAAAATGGCCCGGAGAATTTCGGCCAGGGGAATGAGAATAAGGGCTCCGAGCATGGTACCGGTGATACTCCCCATGCCGCCGAAGACTATTAGGCAGAGGATGAGGATGGATTCCCAGAACTTGAACATATCAGGGTGAATGAACTTGAACCATCTGGCGAAGAAAGCACCTCCCATCGCTCCGATGGAGGCGCTTATGGCGAAGGCAATAATTTTATAGCGTATGAGGTTAATGCCACAGCACTGAGCTGCAATCTCATCCTCTCTTATAGCAAACCAGGCCCGCCCTAAACGTGAGTCTTCCAGCCTGGAAACCACCAGCATCACAAGCATAAGGAGTAAGAGCACCAGATAGTAAAACTCCCATTCTAGCTTAAGAGGGTGGCCAAATATAACAGGAGGTGCAATGCCTGGTAGCCCCATGGGTCCCCGAGTTAGCCAAAGTTCATTTCTTATGACCAGAACCACAAGCTCAGAGAAGCCAAAGGTTACGATGGCAAAGTAGTCTCCCGTGAGGCGCAGCGTAGGTGCCCCGAGTAAGATTCCCCACAAAGCGCCGTTCAGGGCGGCCAGCGGCAGAATCACCCAAAAGCTGAGATCGTAATGGATGGTGAGCAGTCCCGCTGTGTAGGCCCCTATCCCATAGAACCCTACATACCCCAGGTCCAGAAGTCCGGTGAACCCCGGCACAATATTCAACCCCAATGCCAGTATCATATAAAGGATGGCAGTGGTAATGACTCTGAGGAAATAATTTGTCGAAGTGCCCAAAGGCAACCAAGGTACAAGGAGGGCAAATACAAAAATAGCGGCTAATTTCCACCGGGGGGATATCTTGGACATCATACTTTTTCCCCCAATATTTGCCCTATGAGCCCCGAGGGTTTGAAGATTATAACTAAGATCATAACCGCATAAGAAATGCCGTCCCGGTAGGCGGATGAAAGGTAGCCTGCCCCCAGAACCTCTGCTATCCCCAAAACTCCACCGCCGAGCATTGCTCCCGGCACGCTACCAATGCCTCCGAGCACTGCTGCGGCAAAAGCCTTGACTCCCGCAATGTAACCCATAGTGGGAAAGATAGCGTTGTAGTAAAGTCCAACAAGTATCCCGGCCATTCCTCCCATGGCCGAGCCTATTGCAAAAGTAAAAGATATGACTTTGTTGACTCCTATGCCCATGAGGGCGGAGGTCACCTTATCCTGCGAAACGGCTCGCATGGCCATACCCACTTTGGTCTTGTGAATAATCAGGTGAAGAATAAGCATGAAGATTACGGTGATTGAAAGAATAAAGACCTGAAGCCAGCTCAAAGAGACCTCGCCCATAGTGAGTGCAGGTTTGAAGAATAAGGTCGGTAGGACATCTCGCGGGTAGGACTTAATCTGGGATCCCCAAATGAGCAGGGCAAGATTCTGCAGAAAAATTGACATGCCAATAGCAGTGATCAGGGCCGCCAATCTTGGCGCGGTGCGCAGCGGACGATAGGCGACGTAGTCTAGAACAACTCCTAAAACAGCGCAGATTAGAAGTGTTGTCAAGAATGCTATAAAAAATGGCAGCCGCAATAAAGTCACCTGAGTGTAGGCCAGAAAGGCCCCCAGCATGTAAATCTCGCCGTGGGCGAAATTTATCAGTTGAATCACCCCATAGACCATGGTGTAGCCCACAGCAATAAGAGCATAAACTCCACCTAGGGTGATACCATTGACCAGTTGTTGGAGAAAAAGGCTTGATATGTCCAGCAGGTTATCCACTGAAAAACCTCGACTTAATCCGGATATTATGTATTGCTGTCTCGAGACCGCGAAGATAAGCGTGCCTGCCCGCCATCGTCCGCCTGAGGCGGAATCAGGCGAGGCGGGCGGACCACCTTGGCAATCCCGCGGAACGCGGGATAGGTCGCAGGGACCGACACCCGAGGACGCCAGGAAGGACGGCCATATTATTCGCCCTCGCTCCGCTCAGTCTCGCAAGCGGGTTCCCAGTTTCGCTGTCCGCCGTAGGCGGATTCCTCAAATATCCGGGTTAAAAAAGGGCAGGCCAATTATTGACCTGCCCTTCAGCCACATCCTCAAGTGC
>JASFKF010000197.1:0-4740 GCA_050118775.1 Syntrophobacterales bacterium | reverse complement strand
TCCGCTACTTTCTTCATGATGCGGATATTGGCCTGGTGCGGGATGAACAGATCTACATCCTCCGGCTTTAAGTTATTTGTGCTTATAGCTTCCCGGGCCACGTCGGTCAAGGATCGAACAGCATGCTTGTAAACCTCGTTGCCGTGCATGCGGATACAATAATCTCGCTTTTCTGCCATTTCGGCGCTGGGTGGATATATGCACCCCCCACCGGGTATGTGGAGTAGCTCCCAAAGACAACCATCCGAGTGTAAGTGGGTGGAAAGAATGCCCCGGTCGCCATCGTTACTGCCGCTGACCAATACAGCCCCTGCCGCATCCCCAAAAAGCACACAAGTATTGCGATCTTGCCAATCTGTAATGCGGGAAAGAAGCTCCGACCCAATTGCCAGCACCTTTTTTTCAGGGCTCTCTTTTACGAATTTGTCTGCGATGGTTAAAGCGTAGACAAAACCACTGCAGGCGGCATAAACGTCAAAGCCAAAGGCATTGACGGCGCCAAGATGTTTTTGCACCAGTGCGCCGGTATTAGGCATGATCATATCCGGAGAGGTGGTACCCACCACAATCATATCTACCTCTTCCGGTTTAACCCCTGCCATTTCCAACGACCTGCGGGCCGCTTCCGTGGCCAATGTGGATGTGGTCTCACCGTCTTCTGCAATATAGCGACTCTTGATGCCGGTTCGAGTGGCGATCCATTCATCTGAGGTTTCAACCATGGACTCCAGGTCTTGGTTGGTGAGAACTTTTTTGGGTACAGCTGCGCCTGTTCCTAAAATAACGGTGCGATTCACGATACCCCCTTTTTGTTTGCAAACAGCCTAATCTGAAACTTGAACCATTTGGGACCGGACCGTCCGGTCCGCATCTCAAGCAAAAAATAAACGGCGGTAGTTTACCTCCGAATACCCATATTCCGCTAAACTTCCTCTGTCCTAATGACCTCCCTCCCCTTATAGGTTCCACAGCTTGGACATGCATGGTGCGGCAACTTCGGTTCGTTGCACTGAGAACAAAGGGAGAGGGTGGGTTGCTCGAGCTTGTAGTGTGTCCGCTTTTTTCTTGTTCTACTCTTTGAGTGACGTCTCTTGGGAAGAGCCATCAGAAGCGCTCCTTTGCTTATAAGGGTCCCCGGAAGGGGCCAAAAATATACTATTTGTCGATCTTCATAGATCGAAGGGCATCGAAAACCGTAACTTTATCAATTTTTTCGCATCGGCACGCTTCTCGCTTCAAGTCGGCACCGCAACCGGAACAAAGTCCTTCACAGTCCGGTTGACATAGAGGCTTTTGCGGCAATGCAAGAAAAATTTGCTCCGCCACGATGAAGTCTACATCTATTGTCACTCCATCGAAGAATTCCGTGTCCAGGTCCTCTGGCCGCAGATCAATTTCGTGCGGAGCATCTACCGATAGAGGTCGCAAAAGGCTGAAATCTATAGCTTCATCCAGTTCCAAGACGAAATCTTGCAGACATCTACTGCAAGCGATCCGCACCGCTCCCCGGAGACGCCCCCTTAGCCTAATGCTATCCGCTTGTGGGACGAGTTCCAAGTCAACTTTGAGCGGCCTTACCAGGGCGATCTCACGCACATCTTCCGTTATGGAAGCTAACCACTCGTCATTCTTGTGGAAATGAATCACCCTACCTGTGTCTGGAAGCTCATCCACCCTAACTTTCAAAGATCACCATTCCTTTTATTACAATCCTGTGAAGATTGAATTGGTAAGTATAAAAGAAGCCCTTGGTTTGTCAAGCATTTTGTCATTACGGGCAAAGTGCATAGCGTCTTATCCTTTTGGTAGCTCCATCGAACTCTTAGCAAGTCTTTTAGCCCTCCCTTGCAGGTTGCATATTTCACACCAACATTTTCATTGCACTAATTTTTGGACAGATCCATACGCGCCCTGCGCTTAGCGCTATGCGCTCTGCGACTTTCCCCTTGACTTTCGCCAACCCATGGTCTATTTTTCTTGCTCCATTGGGGGATCGTCTAGTGGTAGGACGCATGACTCTGGATCATGCTACGGGGGTTCGAATCCTCCTCCCCCAGCCATCGGGTTATACGTTATTAGTTATATGTTATTGGTTATATGTGGTGCGAGAAAGAAATCCGAAATCATGTCGAACTACTGCACAGATATGCAAAATAGCGATTGATCTTCTTGTAAATAACTAATAACCGATAACTAATAACTGATAATTGTGCGGTCCCATCGTCTAGTGGTCTAGGATATCGGCCTCTCACGCCGAAGACACGGGTTCGAGTCCCGTTGGGACTGCCAAATTAAATCAAGGGCTTACGAGTAATCGTGGTCCTTTTCTTTTTGTATAGCACTATTTCCCCACTCTATTCCCCACTCAACTAAACGAGAATGGCACAAACTGCCCCCACAATCGTCGATCGTGCCTCGACGAATACCTACACCGATACCCTGACGATGCGAAGGCTTAAAAGCGCCCGTTCGATCCAGCCGATCTCCGGGGCTACTGCGCCTGTCCACGAAAAAAAACTTCCGCAAGCGCGCTTTTTCGACCCCCCCTAAGCCCCCCACGGCCCTTCTTGCTGGTGCCAGAATGACCTCCGATAATCGCGCACCAAATTTCCAGTCCATTTTGCTTGTCTTGCTGGGCATGATGGGCAAAACGCTATAGGTCCAGTTGAGCCAGCCTGTTAACTTAAGAAATGATTGGTTTTTCGTGTTGACACTTCTCTGCCCCCCATTTCACGGGTATGTGATTGTTCTCCATCACCTTAGCTTTTTCTCTCCCTCGGATTAGTAATCACCTATGACCGTATAAATAGTTCATAAAACACTTTAGCTTTATTTTTTTAATATATATATTTTAAATATTTATACTGATATATATGGCCATATAGTTGCCTACAAAACTGCCGAAATGGTCCAATCTTTGCATCTTATTTTCTAGCAATATGGCTAAATATACGGTACCGATGCACCATGAATCAGAAAAGAAAAAGCTACAACACCACTCTCAGAGCTGACCTAACTAGACGGCTCCGCATCCTCGCAGCCCAGAGGAGCACACGGCAAAATGATCTTCTGGAAGAAGCCATACAAGACCTTCTAACCAAATATGAAAAAGTCTCCGAAGCACCAGATCTCAATCCAGTCCCTAAAGCGGAAAGGCGCGAGCATCCTAGAGCGGAAGTATCATGGCCTGTAAGTATGATTACCACTCAAGGCTTATTTGAAGGAGAAATCAAAGATATCAGCAAAGGTGGTGCACTCATCCAATGTGCTGAACTGCCCATAACAGACGAGCCCCTTGAATTAAGCATTGAGATACCTGACCACCTTTTAAGTATATCGGCCGTCGTGGAAAAGGTTAGGCTAAATCTTGATGATAGCGACAAAGCCCTTCCCTCATATGATATGGCTGTCCGCTTTCTGGGAATTAACGCTGACCAAAGTGAGCCTCTCTTTAATGCCATTGAACACAAAACTCGAACAATTGCTGATTAAGATCTTATAGACTATGCTTTAAAAAACACAGCGAAGCTTCGGCTCCGCTTTTTTGTTTTCAACATCTTCTGCCTGTGTAAATTCCAGCAAAGTGTGCATTAAGGGATGTAATGTAAAGTTTTGCCATAGGTGAGGCAAGGTTTTCATTTACGACCATTATTTACTCTGCCCTTCCACTCTTACTTTTAGCAATTACCTTCCGCTGCCAGTCCAATCTTTCCTAGCCTGTCCTATCCCTCAAATTGCTAACTATTGGAATTAATTTGCCAAATCTATAGATTTAGTTGCTCTGGTTCCTGGACACAATTACATCCCTATTATTCCTAACTATTTGAGAAAACTAAAAATTAGCATGCTCTCCTGAATTGGTATGGTTTTTGTCTAGAAAAAAGTTATATCGCGGTTTAAATCTGGCAGGTCTAATGTTACCAGGAAAGCAAATAGCATCGCATTTAAGGATTGCAAAGACAGTTATACTGCTCTTAATTGTCGTTTTTGCTTGGCAGTCCTCAGTTAAAGAAGCAATTTCCGAGCCTATACCAGGTCCTCCCGAACAGCATAAGATCCTCAAAGAGCATGGGATTGCCAAACAGGCAGTGCCCACACTTCCTGAACTCGCCTCAACAAATGTTCATCAGGGATTGAAATATTATGATCTCGGACGTTGGCAGGAAGCTATTGTTGCTTTCAGTGATGCTATTGCAATCAATCCAAACTTCGCAGTTGCTTATTTTGGTCTAGGTGTCACGTATTCCCGGCTCGAAAACTGGGAAGAAGCACTGGCTTACTTTGAGAAGACGATCGAACTGAATCCTACTTTTGCACAAGGTTACCTGGGACTAGGAATAACGTACAATATACTTGGCTTTAGCGCTAAGGCTATGGAGGCCCTAAAGAGGGCGGTTCTTATCGATCCTCGATTTGCTCAAGCACACCATGCTCTGGCGCTGTGTTACTTAAGGAACGGTGACCGGGCATTAGCATTGGAGGAATATGAAATTTTAAGAGGTCTTGACCCAGATTTGGCTGATCAACTTATCCTACTGATCAATAAATAAACATTCTAGACTTTGACTCATTCAAGTGCTCATCCCACATTTTGTGTTCAAGATCCTGATGGTGAAAGTGTGAATTAAGGGAGTCGGGATAGAATTGCGGCGCGCGCAACCGTAGGTGGAGAGTTACCGGCTCGCACCCTTTCGGTCAGTGCGGCGGGTTCCTAGTTCCACCATAGCCCGCGTTTCCGCA
>JASFKF010000196.1:0-4744 GCA_050118775.1 Syntrophobacterales bacterium | reverse complement strand
ACCATCGAAGCGCTTATGCAGGACGGCAAGGCATTGCAGGCGGGAACTTCGCACAATCTGGGACAGAATTTTGCCAAAGCATTTGACGTCACTTTTCAGGATCAGCATGGAAAGCAGCAGCTCGTTTATGCAACTAGTTGGGGGATGAGTACTAGGATGATTGGCGCCCTGATAATGACTCATGGTGATGATCGAGGTTTGGTCCTACCACCCAGATTGGCGCCGTTGCAGGTGGTCTTTATCCCAATATTTAAAGGCAAAGAGGGTCATGGAGAGGTCTTGGGTTACATCGAGCAGATTGCGGCTTCCTTGGATGGTGAAATAAGTTATCGCGTGGATACCAGGGAAGAATATACTCCTGGTTGGAAATTTAATGAATGGGAACAGGCTGGGATTCCCATTCGTATTGAAGTGGGTCCGAGGGATCTCCAGCGAGGAGAAGTGCTGGCTGTCAGGCGGGATACTGGAGAGAAGATAAGCCTGCCCAAGGATAGCGTGAAAGAGAAGGTGAGAGAGCTACTGGATGAAATCCAAACTTTCCTCTACAGAAGAGCCCTCGGCTTTCGCGAGGAAAACACCACCAAAGTGGAAGATTACGAGACCTTTAAAGAAGTTGTCACTGAACAGGGCGGATTCCTTTACACTCACTGGTGTGGAGACCCAGAGTGTGAAGACCAGATTAAACAGGAAACTATGGCCACAATCCGCTGCATCCCTCTAGAATCAGGAGAAGATATCGGTACTTGTATCCGATGCGGCAAGGAGTCTGAAGAGCCCGTTTATTTTGCTAAAGCGTATTAGCGCAAAGCGCGGTGATAGGTTATGGGTTATGGGTAATTGGTAAGAGCCCGTAACCCATAACCTATCACCCATAACCCATAACCTGTACTCTGTGTATGATTCGACTCAACGATATAGTCGATAGAGTCCTCTCCTATCACCCCGAAGCTGACGTCAGCCTGATCGAAAAAGCATACGTTTACTCAGCTAAGGCTCATGCAGGACAGGTGCGACTTTCGGGTGAGCCCTACCTCATGCATCCCCTAGGGGTGGCCGGCATCCTGGCGAAGATGAGACTCGACGTCTTTAGCATTGCTTCTGGTCTTCTCCACGATACTCTAGAAGATACTGACACTAAACTTGTTGATTTGACGCGTCTTTTTGGTACCGAAGTTAGTCAAATAGTCGATGGTGTGACCAAGATCGGTAGATTCGAGTTTAGCAGCCACGAGGAGCGCCAGGCTGAAAACATGCGCAAAATGATCCTGGCCATGGCCGATGACATTAGAGTAATTCTAATCAAATTGGCTGACAGGCTTCACAACATGCGCACCCTTGATTATCACGCTGTTGACAAACAGAGGCTCATTGCCCGGGAGACGCTGGATATTTATGCTCCCCTAGCAGGAAGGTTGGGCATTGACTGGATCAAGACCGAGCTGGAGGACCTTTCCTTCTCTTACCTCGACTCCGATGTCTATGAGGAGATTGTTAGCGGCCTGAAGAAAAACGAAGAGGAGCGCGAGCGCTATATAAAAGAAGTCAAGACGGTTATCGAGGAAAAATTAGCAGAGCTAGACCTCAAGGGAAAGGTAAGCGGCCGACCGAAACACATCTACTCCATCTACAAAAAAATGATCGTCCAAAACCTAGACCTGGAACATATCTACGACATCATAGCCTTCCGGATAATTCTGAGCAGTATTCGCGAATGCTATGAGGCCTTGGGGGTGCTTCATTCCTCGTGGAAACCTATCCCGGGTCGTTTTAAAGACTACATTGGTATGCCCAAGGCCAACATGTACCAATCTTTGCATACTACCGTAATAGGGCCCTACGGCGAAAGGGTTGAGATTCAGATTCGCACGGAGGAGATGCATCGCATAGCCAATGAAGGGATTGCGGCACACTGGGTATACAAAGAAGGGAGGAGTGTTCCTGAAAGCGATAGTAAACGTTTCGCCTGGCTTCGCGAGCTACTGGAATGGCAACAAGACCTAAAGGATCCAAGAGAATTTCTCGAAACGGTTCGAGTTGATCTTTTCCCCGATGATGTCTATGTCTTTACCCCGAACGGGGATGTAAGGGCCTTTCCGCGAGGCTCAACACCGATAGATTTTGCTTACAGCGTTCATACCGAAGTAGGGCATCAGTGCACCGGAGCGAAAGTTAATGGGAAGTTAGTACCCCTCAAGTACGAGTTAAAGAATGGTGACATCGTAGAGATTATCACCTCTTCTAAGCATATGCCCAGCAAGGACTGGCTCAAGCTAGTAAAGACCTCTCGAGCTCGGACGCGCATTCGTCACTGGATCAAAACCGAGGAAAGACAGAGGAGTATTGCTCTCGGTCGGGAAATCTGCGAACGGGAATTTCGCAAACATGGTATGAATTTCACCAAATACCTCAATTCTGACGAACTGCTCCAAGTGGCCAAATTATTCTCCTTGCAGAAGGCGGAGGATTTACTCGCCAGTATCGGCTACGGTAAGATTTCAGCCTTACAAGCTATTGGCAAACTGACGAGCTTGATAGAGCCGGAGGAGAAGCCCGAAGAACTGCTGGTCGAGCGACCGGAGCGCAAAGAACGGCCGTTCCAGCGAGGCGGAGTTTTGGTGAAAGGGGTGGATGACATTTTGGTTCGGTTCGCCAAGTGTTGCAACCCCCTGCCTGGTGAACAGATCGCCGGCTATATCACTCGGGGAAGGGGCGTGTCGGTTCACCGGGCGGACTGTCCGAGTTTGCTGAGTAGTGGCTTTGAAAGGCGAATCGAGGTGGAATGGGACAGAGAAGCCGAAGAGGTCCATCCCGTAGGGTTAGCGGTGATTTGTGTCAATGTTAAAGGTATGCTGGCCGCTATCAGCGGCACGCTGAGTAATCATGATATAAATATTTTGCAGGCCAACGTTCGCACCCGGGTCGACAACCGAGCAGAATGTAAGTTTGTCGTAGAAGTAAGAGATACCGACCATTTGTTAGGAGCAATGGCAGCTGTGCGGAAGATTAAAAATGTTATCGACGTCCAGAGGTCTTCTGTTTTGGATGTTCAGTAATCTGGAGAGATTTAGGAAGCCTGGAAGTGTTAAGATATTCCGCACGGGAGCGGCGCAAATCTAGACAGGTTTAAGCGCTTTCCCCGACCTTAGACAACGAGTACAGATTCTGATGTAGCGCACAACGCCGTTCTGTACTGCCCGCACCCGTTGTAAATTGGGATACCAACGCCTTTTGGTTTTGTTGTTTGCGTGACTCACATTGTGGCCCGTCTGAGGGCCCTTTCCGCATATCTGGCAAACCTTGGCCATTATTCTTTACCTCCAGTCAGTATATATACATTGCAGCGAAATGTTCGCTTGTTGTCTGAGTAGCGTAAAAGATTGGTACTCAACCTCTTGGCAGCAGACGGAGTACTTAACACATTAATTTAGATTTGACAAGGCAAAAAGGGTAGTTTTCCTTACTTTCGCATATCCCAGATCCCACATCTCACATCATCTTATCTCACTCAATCACTACAGGTGGATCCTTTTCCTCCCGTCTGCGAATCGTCCCTATGTGGAAGGCCTTTTCACCCATGCCGTGAAGCAACTCTAGAGCCCCCTCCAAATGTTTCGCAGGTAAAACCAGGACAAAACCGATCCCGTTGTTAAAAACCCGGTACATTTCGTTGGGCGAAATATCTCCTTGCTCTTGGAGGAATGAAAAAATGGAAGGCACTTCCCAGTTTCCCTCTCGCAGGTGGGCCTGACAGGCTGAGGGAAGGATTCTGGGTAGGTTGTCGTAAAAGCCACCACCGGTGACATGAGCCATTCCCGAGATCTTAAATTCTCGCAAAACCACTTGAACGGCCTCTGCATAAATGCGAGTGGGGCGCAAGAGTTCCTCGGCAACGGTACAGTTACCTGGCGGAATGACGTCGTTGACAGAAAGGCTAAGATTCTGGAAGATGATACGTCGAACCAAAGAATAGCCATTACTGTGGAGACCGCTTGAGGCGAGGCCGATAATTTCATCCCCCACATGGATATCTGAGCCGTCAATGATGGAGTCTTTTTCCACCAACCCGACGGCAAAACCAGCGAGATCGTATTCGCCCTCACCATAGAAATCTGGCATTTCAGCGGTTTCACCGCCGATAAGGGAACATTTTGCCTGGCGACAACCTTCAGCTATACCAGTGATGATTTCGGTCACCAAATCTAGGTTCATGCGGCCGATGGATAAGTAATCCAGGAAAAAAAGCGGCCTGGCCCCCTGAACAAGGATATCGTTTACACTCATTGCCACCAAGTCGATACCTACGGTGTCGTGTTTATGCGCTAGAAGAGCAACTTTGAGTTTGGTGCCAATACCATCCGTTGAACTCACCAGAACCGGGTTTTTATACTCGAGATGGCCGATAGAATAGAGGCTGCCAAAGCCTCCCACATCGGTGATAACACTAGCGGTAAAGGTAGATTTGACTAGTGGTTTAATCCTGTCGACTAGCTCGTTTGCAGCATCGAGATCAACGCCCGCTTCCTTATACAAATCTCGACTCATCATTTGGCCTCCATCTGCATGCAGATATCCGACTATAGGTATTTCGATAATCGCCGTGAGATCCGGTTATGTCGGGCTGGATCAGGCGAAAGAGCGATTTCAGACCCTACCTCAGTTGCTGCCATAAATGACATGTTTTTTATTTTCTTATTGTCATTCTAGAAAATGGTCTAGAGGGGTGTCAATTGCTTTAGTGCAGGGT
>JASFKF010000195.1:0-4782 GCA_050118775.1 Syntrophobacterales bacterium | reverse complement strand
TCTGCAAATGGCCATAAAAGATTACCTGGACAGAAAAGCGGGAATCAAGAGAGAGGGACCCAAGAGGTCTAACAAACATGAACACAGTCATGGAGATGTATGTTACTGCCCCTACTGCGATGTGGAGACTGAGGATAAGGCGCCGGTGTGTCTCAACTGTGGTCGAGAGTTAGACGAAGCACATTAGGGAGGTTTCGCGGTGAGCATTATAAATTTAGATTACCTTGCAGCCAATCCCCTCTTGCCGGAAGTGCAGGAGGCCATGATAGATGCCATCAAAAAAAATTACGCCAACCCCTCCAGTCAACACCAGCTCGGTGATGAGGCTGTAGCGGCTCTGCAACTGGCTAGGGAACAGGTCGCCAGGCTGATAAATAGCCCGGTGGAAAAAGAGGTTGTTTTTACCTCAAGCGGTACCGAATCGGTGAATCACGCTGTTAAAGGGGTAGCACTTGCCAATGCAAACAAGGGGAAACACATTGTCACTTCGAACATCGAGCACAATGCGGTTCTTAGAACCCTCAGAGCCCTGAAAATGATGGATTACCGAGTGACCTCTGTGTCGGTTGACGAATACGGGCGGGTAGACCCGAAGGATGTGGCTGATGCTATTAGGGATGATACCATCCTGGTAACCATCATGCACAGCAATAATGAGATTGGGACCATCCAACCCATCGAAGAGATAGCGCAAATAACCAGGGCTAAGAAGGTCATCTTTCACTCTGATGCGGTGGACTCGGTTGGGGTTGTCCCTATTGACGTCCAGGAACTCGGGGTGGATCTACTCAGCTTTGCCGCCAACCAGTTTTACGGACCCTCGGGAGTGGGTGGCCTGTATATTCGGAGAGGAACCAGGATATGGCCCCTGTTGGATGGCGGTGTTCAGGAAAACAACAAGCGAGCCGGCACTGAAAATCTTATTGGTATCATTGGCATGGGTGTTGCTGCCCAGTTGGCAGAACGAGAAATGGAGTTTCGGATCAAACATGCAAAAAAACTCAAAGATAGAATATCAGAGGGCTTGAGGGCGCGAATAGAAGATATCTACATAAATGGACATCCAGAACTCTCCTTGCCCAATCTGGTTTCGGTATCGGTAAAATACATCGAAGGAGAGGGAATCGTCTTGATGCTGGACGAGGAAAACATCGCTGTATCTACCAGGTCCGCTTGTGCTGCTGGAGCTCTGCAGGCCTCTCACGTTTTGTTGTCCATCGGTCGCGACTTTGCCGATGCCCAGGGTACTCTGGTGATTACCTTTGGCCGTGACACTACAGAGGCTGAGATTGACCGCTTCCTTGATGTCTTGGAAGAGGTGGTTCAGACACTACGCAATATGTCTCCACTCTACATAAAAGCCAAGCAGGAGAAAGCTGATGGAGCAGCTGCGAGTTAGTTCCATCCATTTATCCCATTCCCTCATTCAATCATCCAGTGAACTATGGTATGCTAGTTGCATCAAGGGAGAACGTGGGTATGGAAGACACCACTAAAAAAGAGCTTGAAAAGATCATTGGCCAGATGAAATGCCCGAAGAATTTTGTCTGCTATAAATCCGGGTTCAAGACTCTTTGCAAGGCTGAAGACGTTGGCATGAAATCTTATCTAAAATGCATGGAGGAGAATCCAACGGATTGCGTATTTTCTTTGGGCTATGCTGAATCTCATTATTGTACCTGCCCTCTGCGCTTTTACATTGCAAAGAAAGTAGGCAAGTGACCTAGGTCCTCTCGCCAACACCTAACCTACAAACTACCGCCGATAGACCAGCATAGAATTAATCGAGGAGTGATGGGGATGCATACAAAAAGAGTTAGTTTATTTGTCCTTCTACTATTTTTTATACCGCTGACACCCTTTCCGTCATTGATATGGGCAGAAGACACGAAACCGCCAACAGACAAAGCGGCGGTGGTAAACGGCACAGTCATAACCCAGGATGAGCTAGATAATCAGATGAACATGGTTGTCGATCGGCTGCAAGCATCAGGGCGGTTTCCCGATGTTTCACAGCTTGAAGAAATCAGAGGGCAAGTCCTTGAAAATTTGATCGCTCGCGAGTTGCTCTACCAAGAAAGCCAAAAGAAGGAGATCAAAATCTCTGAAGAGGAAGTAAATGAACAATTAATCTCATTGAAAAGTCAATTCCCCAATGAAGAAGAATTCAATAAGGCCTTGAAGAGGATGAATCTAACTGAGGCCAGCATAAAAGAAAAACTCGCCCGTGACCTCTCCTTAAAAAAACTGATTGACCATGAAATTGCTCCAAAAGTTAAGCTTTCGGACATGGACATCAGAGCTTTCTATGAAAACAACCCCGAAACTTTCAAGCAGCCTGAGAGGGTCAAGGCCAGTCATATTTTGGTCAAAGTTGATCCCAAGGCAGACGCATCCCAGAAGGCTGAGGCACAGAAAAAGATCGACCTGGTACAAGCAAAGCTTCAAAAGGGTGAGGATTTTGGCGCTCTTGCTAAAGAGTATTCCGAGGGTCCAAGCGGCCCCAAAGGTGGAGAACTAGGTTACTTCACCCGGGGACAGATGGTAAAACCTTTTGAAGATGCGGCTTTTGCCATGAAACCCGGTGAAGTGAGTGGTAAGGTTGAGACCAGATTCGGATATCATCTCATCAAGGTTACAGATAAAACACCTGAAACTACAATGTCCTACGACGAGGTCAAAGATAGGCTTGGGGAATTCCTCAAGCAGAAGAAGATGCAAGAAGAGATAAATGTTTACGTCAAGAGGTTAGAGGAACAGGCAAAGATAGAAAGATTGGTTCAGTAGTCCGAGATAAGGGTATCTTCATGGAAAGTTATGTAAATCAAGGGGAGCAGCTTGTAGTTGCCCTTTACGTTCTGGATATAAAAAAATCGGGCGAGTTTTACCGAAGCTACGGGTTTGAAGTGGTTAGAAACGAAGGAACCTTCATGGAGCTAAAGTGGGAAGACGCCCGTTTGTTCCTGTCGGAAGTCCCGGGTATCCCTTCACCTCCGGCAAATCCCATCGGAAATATGAGAGTCATGGTTCCCAATGTGGACGAATACTGGGATCTTGCCAAGGAAAAGGGAGCGACAATACTCAGCAATATAGAGGACCGTTATTACGGCCTAAGGGATTTCATTATTGCCGGTCCGGACGGCCTCGCCTTGCGTTTTGCCACCTGGCTCGAGGATCTTAGGTAGTTTTTGGAGGATCTCGCCAGATTTCCATTATGGTCAAATCGTCGTTAGCCACGGCATCGCCACGCCAGGAACCTATTCTTTCTAAGAGACCTCCTGCCCAAGGAGGGCCCTTAGCTACACCGAAATAGTCAGTTATACGGTCATTACCGAATAGCTCATTTTCTTCATTTTCTGCCTCGGTGACTCCGTCTGTTATGAAAAGAATTGATTCTCCGGGTGATAGGACAAACTCTGTTTTCTCGTACTCACTGCCGAATTCCACGCCCAATGGGATCCCGTTGATTTTGGGAACTTCCCGAACTCCGTGATTATTAACCCACAGCGGATGTGGATGCCCGGCCCGCGCTGTCTGCACTCTTCCGGCCCGGGGCCAATATTTGCTCAAAACCATCGTGGCGAAAAAGCCCTCATCAGACATGAGTTCATACATGGCATTGTTTACATTGGCCAGCAGTTTATCCACCTCAGTGTGCAACGGTGCTTCACTGCGGATCTTGGCGGAAAGTGCCGCCATAATGAGCGCTGCAGGAAGTCCCTTCCCAGCGACATCAGCAACGTAGACCAGCCAACTCCCGTCGGGCATGGGTATTACATCGTATAAATCACCCCCAACAGAGGCCGCTGCCTGTGAGATGGCCCACACATGACTTCCTTCTCCCAACTCCGGGAGTTGTGGCCAGAAAAGCTTCTGGATCTTAGCCGCAGCTTTTAGTTCGGCCCGAAACCTTTCCTGCTCTATCCGCTCTTCCACCATCCTCGATCGTGTTATGGCTACGGCAGCCAAGTCAGCAAAGCTTTCCAAAAGCGCGAGATCTTCGGTTTCGAAAAAAGGTTTATCCCTGGAGTTGAGAACATTGAGTACGCCCAGGAGCTCTTCCTGGTGAATTAGGGGCACGGCGAGCATTGTTCTGGTGACAAAACCGCTCTGCTTGTCTGCCCGTTTGGAGAACCTTGGATCCCTTTGCGCATCCTCGACCATGACGGACTTGCGGTTCTGGGCAACCCAGCCGGCTATTCCTTCGCCCATCTTTAGCTTCACAGAGCTCTTAAGGACATTATCGGCACTATCTCCCATTACATCATCTTGAATCGAGGCGAATTCCAGCAGGTGGCTCTCTGAATTGTAGAGCATAAGTGACGAAGCTTCTGCATCCGTTACCTCCTTGGCCAGATCCAGAAGCCGCGGAAAGAGGTCGTCTAGCGCTTCTATTTCCGCCAGGGAGTGGTTGGCCTCGGTTAGCTTTCGGAGGCGGTTGGAAACAGCTTCAATAAAGGGCTCACATTCCATGCGGTTCATCACACAACCTTGATCCAGTTTAAAGGTCCAGGAATAAAAACATTCATCATTATTTGCCTCTAAAAATGAACATATTAGACTATAGTAACCATGAAAAATCCGAAAAGCCACACCTTTTTTGTAGGATTTAGATTGCTGACGGGTAGTTTTTCGCCACAAATAGCAAAAAGATCACCTTGGCAATGGGGTGGTGGATTAGTGGAGTAATGGATTAGCGGTTAAAAAAAGTCGCTGCGAAAATCTTTAAGTTTGGACTTATGTAACATACTATTAAGATATAGCAATTGATAACAAACGTTT
>JASFKF010000194.1:0-4792 GCA_050118775.1 Syntrophobacterales bacterium | reverse complement strand
TACATACTCTTCCCCCTCCTGCCCCAATAGGGTCAGACGACCGCCGTGGCGGCCACCTGTCAAGGGTGGATAAAGATTTTCCCGCCTTTGTCCCGGCGGAAAACCAAAGAGGATAGTGCGAATAAAGGCGAGCAAGGTGGTTTTGCCGGACTCGTTGTCACCAAGGAAAACGTTTAACCCTGGTGACAACCGCACAACATCGAGGTCATGAAATATACCAAAACCATCAATATGAATGGCCGTGAACCTCACTCGCTCTCCTCTGCCACAAGCTCATCCAAACACATGCTCTCAACCTCAGCGAGTATCTCTATAAGGTCTTCTTCTTCGGGGACTTGCAAAAATCTCCGACCCCGCCGATCATGGTAAAGCTCGGCGATCATCTCTTTTAGTCCGGTGGGATTCTGGCGGGAATCTTCTATAAGTCGCAAGACTTCACCAAGAAAATCAGCAGACTCCCTCCTAGAGTCTAAGTCAATAGGGGTATTCGTTTGCACTTGAATCCCCTCAATCCAGAGAGGCGGCGATGCTTCGAGTCCTGTCTCACGCAAACGCTCGGTCAGGTCTCCCACTACTTGCGGCTTCCGTATCACCGGATGTAAAAAGGACCGGCCAGAAATGGTTATTCTGGCAATGGCCGGCCGTCCTTGAGCCTCATGGCGAATCTCATCACAGGACCGTTCCAGTGCTTCGATAAGATCTGCTTCCGTCTCGAGATCATCGATCCGAAGCTCTTTAGAAAACCAGCGCACGGCGTCTGTGGGCTCGAACCTGGCATCAACTGTTCCTTGGCCATCCACCTGAACCACAAGGCAGCCGCGGGGGCCGGGCTCCCGAACGTGGAGTCCCTGAGTGTTTCCCGGGTAGGCAATAAAGGGGCGACCATCTTTCAGCACCCGGTAGGTGTGAACATGACCCAAAGCCCAATAATCCAGGTCTGCCGACACCAGTTCAGCCACTGTGCGGGGTGCATAGGTCTCGTGGGCTGGGTCGCTTCCCAGGCTGCAGTGCAGCAGGCCGATCTGAAAAGGATATGACCCTTGGCGGCGGAAACCCTTGCCGAAATCCTCGTCTATCTGGGATTTCGGGTAACTGATCCCATGAACAACCACAGCATCCTCACCGCCGAGAGCCAAAGGAATGGATTCCAGCTCTGGCCCGAAAATGTGGATCCCCTCCGGCCAACGAAGGGAAGCGGACCAGCCGTCCAGGGGATCGTGGTTGCCATGGCACACTAAACAGCGGATGCCAGAATTGGTCAGTTTCTTCAGACCGTCGGCAAATTTCAGCTGAGCGCGTAGACTTCGATCAGTCGCGTCGTAGACGTCACCGGCCACAAGAAAGAAATCGACTTTTTTGGCCAGAGCTAAATCCACCACGTTATCAAATGCCCTGAAGGTGGCATCTTTGATCAGAGAGGCAACCGCGCCATCCACCTGGCGCAGTCCAGTAAAAGGGCTGTCCAGGTGCAAATCAGCGGTATGAATAAATGAAAAGCTTTTCATCCCAGATTTACTCAGTACTGGTGCAAACTGCGACTAGAAAGTCGCTGGCGACACTCTTTCTCCTCAAAACTCCTACAACTCATCGGTTTGACATGATGAATAGCGCAAAAAAAACGCTCCTCTCCAAAGTATTGAAATATAAAGGGACACAATTGCTGATTATCCACAGCCCCGCCGGCTAGATATTTGTACCAGTGATCGGGATAGCTGATTCCCGCCGGCGGTTCGGGTGGCACTCCGCCAATCTGGCAACATACGCCGCAGAGGGTGCACCATTGATCTCCCGGAAGCTGATGTTTCTGCCCATCAAGGGGAATACAAGTTATAGTCGTGGGATCAAAAAGCGTCTCAATATCAAGCCTGATCCTGAGAAAAGCCTCCGAATATTTACCAAGTTCAGCAGCGAGAACCGGCTCCAGATCAGGCCGACGCTTATAGATAAAAAAGCGCATCCCGTCCACATCTGAAAACACTGTTTGTTCCAACATTCCCAGAGGAAAATAAGGATCGAGCAGAGCTTGCCGCAACAAGGAAATTTCTGCGCTGCTGGAGCAGAGAGTTAGCAATGGGTCAAGCTTATGGTTTATTCGCATATGCTCTGCAGAATGTTGTTCTCTCAGCAATTCTTGCTGCCTGCGGGCAAACTGCTTGAAAATATCAGTAATATTAAAAGTTATCATTTCCATGGGCAACAGGGGTGCTCATCTATAGATATAGCAAAGTTCCTGGTTTGTATACCACATCTGTCATGCCAATACCCCCCTTTTTCTCTTGACATTTCAACGAGGAACTCGATAAAAGATTGACACACAGAGCCCATTATAAAATGCGGCTCGAAGAAGCTTTACAATCGAGTTATGCTCTAGGTGAAAGCCATCCAGACTCGTGCTGGATGGCTTTTGAAGTCTAGGGGAGGAGGAGAAGGTCATGAAGAAACGAATGTATGCAATCTGGATAACTACCATATTTCTCTTCAGTCTTTACATTTCAGCGTCAGATTTGTGGGCAAAAGGACCAGAAGTTATCAAGGTAGGAGTGACGGTTTCCGCTTCTGGCAAGTTCTCCACTGAGATTGGTCCTTTCCAACGACTTTTTAAGGCCTGGGTTGACGAGGTAAATCGTCGGGGCGGAATCTACTTAAAAGAATACAATAGAAAACTACCTTTAAAGTTAATCACCTATGATGACCGAAGTGATGGTGCCACTGCGCGGCGGTATTACGAACGGTTAGTCACCGTGGACGGAGCTCACCTGCTCTTCGGTCCCTACAGCAGTCCTTTAACCTTCGCTGCCAGTGCAGCTTCAGAACAGCACCAGGTTCCATTCATAGCCATCTGTGCCAATTCACCCAAGGTATATGACCGAGGTTTCAAGTGGATAGTTTGCGTTATTGATGCCGCATCCCGATACACCTATCGCTACTGGGAAATGGTCAAGGCCGAGGGGAAGGCTCGCTCTGTTGGGTTTGTAGTGGAAGACACTCTCCATCCAGTAGGTGTGTATAAAGGCTCCCGAGTACTCGCGGAGCAAGCAGGACTTAAGGTTGTGGCAGGCGACATACTTCCACCGGACACCAGCGACTTCACTTCGGTTATTTTGAAGCTCAAGAAGCTTGACCCCGAAATCGTTTATGTCTCATCAAACATTCCTTTTGCAGTTGCCTTTATGAAACAGGCCAGGGAATTGAACCTCTCCCCGAAAGAATTTCATTGCATACATCATAGCGGTGTATTTCGCCAGCCTCTAGGAGATGCAGCTGACTACGTGGTAGGGCAGTCCTACTGGGAACCCGGTATGAAATACAGCGACCCGGACCGCTTCCTCTCAATCCTCGGGGAGGCCAATATCGACTTGGATGATTACCCATGGTCTCCCGCTTACATGATGGCTTTTGAAATAGCCGAAGCTGCACTAAATCAGGCAGGTACCCTGGAGCCAACCGCTCTGATGAAGACCTTGAAGAATCTGAAGATCACAACCCTCGGAGGGGTTGTATGGTTCGCAGAAAACGGTGTGGGAACTATTAATACTTACCCCTCTCAGATCCAAAAGGGAAAGTATCAGATTATATGGCCGCCGGAGGTTTCAACAGCTGAGCACATTTACCCTACGCCGACGTGGGACCAGCGATAAAAAGGCGCAGGGTGCAAGGCGGTTGCCAGCAGGCAGAATCAAGGGCACGATGTGGGATATGAGATGTGAGATAATTATTGAGACGGAGCAAAATCTCACATCGCACATCACACATCAACCTCTCCTTCGCGCCCAACGTGATTTATAAACCTTAGACGGCAATCCAATGGACCCAGCAACGTTCATCCAGTTGTTATTGAGTGGATTACTTTTGGGTGGCATCTATGCCATGGTTGCCGTGGGCTTAGCCCTTTGTTTTGGAGTCCTTGGTCTACTAAACCTGGCTCATGGGGCATTCCTTGTGCTCGCCGGGTTTGTCTTCCAGGCCGTTCAAGGGTTCTGGCCCACTGGTACCTTGGTAAGTTTCATCATGGTGCCATTATTTTTTGCCGGTCTTGGATGGCTGACCTTTCGCTGCTTTCTTCAATCTTCCCTTAAGCGTTCCCCTAGGGACTTTTTGGTCCCCGCCTTGCTCATTACTCTCGGCCTGTCATTCATCCTTGAAGAAGGAACTTTAACCCTATGGGACCGATCCATGGCTGGCCTTGTAAGCCAATTTGCCACAATACGGTGGGGGCAAATCTATCTTTCCGGCAACAGGTTGGTTGTGCTAATCCTCATGCTGGCCATCTCTGCAGTTCTACAGATATGGCTCACTCGAACTGACAGTGGTAGACGTCTCCGGGCACTTTCCCAGGAACCCACTGGAGCCACCCTGGTGGGTATCTCCTTAACCCAAGAAACTGCCATTGCTTTCGCAATGGCTACAGCACTTGCCGCTATGGCAGGCCTATTCTATGTCACCCTTTTCACTGTCAGTCCTCACCTTGGCCTGCCAATAACCCTGAAGGCCTTATTTATTGTGGTTATAAGTGGGAGCGGTTCTCTTACCCGTCCCCTCGCCGGCGGTTTGGCCCTTGGCACGCTGGAAACCATGCTCGCTGCACCTTTTGGGGCCCATTGGGCCAATTTCCTTTCTATTGGCTTGTTGCTGGCCTTCCTTTGTTGGCGGCCGCAAGGATTGTTTACAAGTAAGAGGGAAACTAACATTGGATAGGGTGAGAGAATGGCCTATCTTTCCATTAAAACTTCAAAACTGAAACGTTCTAGCCTGCTCCTCATTCCACTCGCAGCTCTCATCTTACTCCTCTATC
>JASFKF010000193.1:0-4818 GCA_050118775.1 Syntrophobacterales bacterium | reverse complement strand
CATGCTATCGGAAAAGTTGACTGACTCAACAACCCCATTCTTGACTTGAATGCTTTCCGTGCGATTTTCTACCACCCTAATATCTGCGTATTGGGCCCCATGGGACTGAGCCAGATCCAGGGCACGGCTCATAAGTGCTTTCAAAACTTACTCCTTGCAGCAAACAGGTTACAGACCAGATGATTCTGGAAATCCCCCCTAACCCCCCTTTATCAAAGGGGGTAACTTCATGTAATCATTTTATAATCTGCCCCTTTCGTAGAGGGGGATAAAGGGGGATTTATCTTCAGTCCTATTGGCGGATAAGGCCACCGAGCTTAGGCAATGTTTCATATACTCACAAGTAACTAACTATCCGCCAACTTTAAAATACTTCTCAACAATGGGCAAAACTCTGTCAATTGGTTCATCTCCCACGACATGACCAGCACTAAAGATTACCATTTCACTGGAGGGGCAAATGGCAACACCAAGACCGGCCTTCGCCAAAAGTGGAATGTCAGCCGTGCCGTCGCCGAAGGCAACCACTTGTTCCTCTGTAATGCGATAACGCTGGAGGACCTCATCCATCACCCGCCCCTTATTCTCCTCATTGACATGGATAGCAATCTTACCATTGCAGATATCCCCCTCGAAGTGCAGTTCATTGCTGATGATTTCCTGAATTTTCAGCTCTGCAGCAGTTACATCGTTGAACACTGATAAGCCGGAGCTTATGCCTACGCAGGGGATTGAGCGCGAGTTGAACCAGTCTACTAACTCCCGGGCACCGGCACGGAACGGGTTGAGTTCCAGGGCTTCAACTATATTTTCCCGGGAATACCCGCGCCACAGAGCTGCGTCAAGCTCTGCCCACTCATCATAGCTGATCTCTCCTTTTTGCCAGCGTGCAGGGAAATCTTTGGCCAGGTCCGCTACTCCTAAATGATTGTGCAAGTGAATCCACGGATCACGCACCCTCCGTAATGTGCCATCAATGTCAAATATTGCAAGCCCGAGAGAATGTTTAACCATAAGTGATCTCTTTTTACTAGCTCCGCCTCGTCCTATGTCTTCGGAGGTAATGGCGAGACGAGGAGTAATGGATAGATGGAGTAGTGGAGTAATGTTAAAGCACAAAACCCTTGCAAGTCCTTCTTTTCCTCCCAATACTCCAGTACTCCAACACTCCATCCGCAAAAACACCGACTCTTGATCATTTCTTAAAGTCGCAGTCTGACACACTTATTCAAAAGTATAGTGCTTCCTGACATCGTTGCGGATGTTCCACCTGCATTTCATGCCCTTGGGAAAAGTAACCAGATCACCCTTTTTTATCTCCACCGGCTCCCCACCTTCTGGGGTTACGATTACATCTCCCTCCAGGAGATAACAGGTCTCCTGGGCATCGTATTGCCAGGGGAATTCAGAAACCTCTTTGGTCCAAATCGGCCAATTCCATACACCGAGGTCCTGCAAAAGGTCCTCACTTGGTTCACGTTCAACTTTTATATCACTCATTTTCCATCTCCTCCAGTTAAGCTTGGCAGGATGTGAGATGTGATGTGAGATTCAACTTTTTTGCGGGGAACTGGTATTCCACATCTCAGATCTCATATCTCACATTTCTTTCGAAGCATTCTTGTACCCTTCATCTAGCCTAGTTTTCAGGTACTCCAAATACTCTTCGTCCCACTCTTCTAGGTCAAAACAATAGCCATCCTCCCCAAGGAGGCCCAAGGGAATGAGAACGCCTTTGTCGTCGGGGTCGGCAATCATATCTGGATAGAAGCAGATCGAGAGCCATCTGTTCTCCGGTTCGTCGATTACGTCCATGATCACGAAAAGCTCCCTGCTTGTCTGCAGTCTGTGTTTTACCCTTAGGGAGTAGCTCACGCCCGGCCTTGCTTTGAAATTAAAGGTAAGGTCAGCCTTGTCAGCCAGATAATTTTTAAGCAGAACAAAACTCTTTTTAACCTGTAGAGGGCCATCTTCCCATCCATCAATAAAGGTGTCGAGTTCTCGTTGCATAAATTGGCTTTCCTTCCCTCGGATATAAACCTTTGCGCAGCTACCAGGACAATTCTTCTGCAAGCTCTTTAATCATAGGCACGCAGACGACCATCTCGGAGGGCAACAACCACCTCTTTTGTTTCTGTGGTTTGTATCCCGCCCTCTCATAAAATCTGACCGCATTCAGGGACGAGGTTAAGCGGAGAAGTTTCAAGCCTAAGTCCAGGGCCTGATTTTCTAGAGCCTGGAGGATTTTTATTCCCACACCTCGCCCTACATGGTCGGGATCGACATATAAGGCCTCTATTTCCCCGCTTTTTTGGTTCAGGTTGCCGAACCCGATGATACTATCACCTGCCACCGCAACAAAAAATGGCCCTTTGCTTATCTGTTCTTGATATCGGACAGGTTTGAGCACCTCAGTCCAAATTTGAAGTTCCCTCTCAGAATAATGGCTCTTGCATAACTCCTTTATGGCCCTGATATGGATTTCCCATATTGCTCCTTTATCCACCTGTCTGGCATTTCGTATTGTTATGGCACCATATTTGTCATATTTACTATGGACCGTGAAGTCACTCTCTCTAGACATCTAACCAACCTTCATTTCCTATCTCACCAAGGGGCGGAATACCGGCTCGCCCGCCCAACTCAAGGCTCACCTTGGCTGCAGCCCAGGCGCCAAAATCAAGACACCTGTCCACTTTCCAACCTTTTATCAACCCATAAGTAAAGCCCCCGTGAAACACGTCGCCGCAACCCGTTGTGTCAACTGGATCCACCTGATACGCAGGCCTTTCTATTATCCTCCCTTCAACCAGAGCCACATAACCTTTCGGCCCCAGAGTAACCCCGACAACGGGAGGACCGAGTTCGGCCAGCTTATAGCAAGCATCCAGTGGCTTGCCCTCTCCTACCAGTCCTTTGGAGAAAGTTTCAGAGACAAGAAAATAGTCGCTCATTCTTGCTAATTCGAGCATTCCCTCTCGAAAAGAGCCTCCGTCCACCACGACCCGGACTCCCGCCTCACTAGCCGCCTTGGCCGCGGCTAGTGAGGCCTCCGTAAAAAGGCCATCTGTGTGTAAGATCTTAACCTTACGAATGGTGCTGTAATCTAGCTCGTCAGGGCTGGGAGCGGGTCCTGTGGGCCTACGCCAGAAAATTGTTCTTCTCCCCACACCGGGTTCCGCCAAGATGAAAGCGAACTGTGACTCAGACCCTTGTCTAACCACAAGACCTGTGGTGTCTACGTTTTCATCTTCAAGTGTTGCTTTAATGATGTCACCGAACTGATCATCTCCTATTACACCGGCAAAGGTGCATGACACCCCCCACTTAGCCAAGGCTACCAGGGCTGTGGCCACTGGCCCTCCACCCTGGATTACCATATCGGTAAATTCACACTTCACATCAGGGGGAGGATAACTGTCCACTTTGCCGATATAGTCCAGGCAGCACTGCCCGAGACCAAAGACCTGAAACGATTTATCAACCATGGCCAATCCGAGAGACCAAAGGCTAGGCGAGTCTAAGCCCCTTTGGTACTTCTTTATCCGGCACGGCGAGAACCACTTCACCAGTATGGAGAACAAAACCCGTAATCAAGAACTCTGACCTTATTGGCCCTATTTGTTTCGGGGGAAAATTTACCACCCCGACAATCTGTTTACCCTTAAGGGACTCTTTAGCGTAAAGATGAGTAATCTGGGCACTGGATTTCCTGATTCCTATTTCTTCACCAAAGTCCGCCCATACTATATAGGAAGGCTTTCTTGCTTCTGGAAAGTCCTTTACATCCACAATAGTCCCAACTCTCAATTCAACCTTGTCAAAATCTTCCCAACTAATGGTCTTCATTCCCATGACTCCATTGAAATTCAAACAAAGCGGCCCCCTTGTTTCGCTATTGTTGTCAGTGGATGGGGATTCTTTTCTCAGCGGAATTTTTCCAGTTGTCGATCCGCACCATCCGGGCAGTGTTTGACTGGTTCCGTACCCTTGATGAAGGCCGCCTCCGCCACCTCGTCGCATTTCCCATTTGCTAATAGACCGGTGCGTACATCTATCCTGACTAGCGTGATGTTCTCAGGAAGGTCGAAATCATCGCCCGTCGTCTCCTGCAGCACTTTTTCCATTATCTCACGCCATATTGGCAGTGCCGC
The DNA here is from genome assembly GCA_050118775.1 of Syntrophobacterales bacterium. Classification (GTDB taxonomy): domain Bacteria; phylum Desulfobacterota; class Syntrophobacteria; order BM002; family BM002; genus BM002. The sequence continues at coordinate 664 of JASFKF010000193.1, read as the reverse complement.
CCTTGCTCCTGTCTCTTTGTCGCCAAGGGAACTACCGCTGTCATTGCCCACCCAGACAGCGACCACCACGGTTGGTGAATAGCCAACAAATAAAGCATCTCTACTGTCTTCTGTGGTGCCAGTTTTGCCGGCCAAGGACCAGGGAAGTGAGCTGGCTGCCCTGCCAGTCCCATTTTTGATTACACCTTGGAGCATATTAGTCACCATGTAAGCGGTCTCCTGGCTAAGCACAAGTCTACTGACTGGCGAATCTTTCCACACAGACCTCCCATTGTGGTCAAGCACCTCTACTATGCCTGAGGGCTCAGCCCATATGCCACCGTTCGCAAAAACTTGATAGGCAGAGGCCAGTTCCAACAAGGTCATCTCCGAAGTCCCCAAGGCCAGAGAAAGATTGGAACGGAGAACACTGCCAATTCCTAAATGATGGGCGAAATCGACTACAGGACTGGGTCCCAGCCTCTCTAGAAGTTTAATGGTTACGATATTTTGAGAAATCTCCAGTGCCTTTCTCAGGGTGATTTCACCTTCAAACCCACCGGAGTAATTTTGCGGTTCCCACACTGTTCCTCCCGCCTGGGGATAAGACACTGGTCCATCCCAAATCCTGTCTGCTTGTGTGTAACCTTTCTCTAGTGCATAGGCATAAATTATTGGCTTGAAG
>JASFKF010000192.1:0-4819 GCA_050118775.1 Syntrophobacterales bacterium | reverse complement strand
CTCCATGAGCTGCTCTGCCGCAGTGAAAGCCTGAATAGCTTTTTCGAAGTCTCCTAGGGAAAAGGCAAGCATCCCTTCATCCAAATAAAACAGCAAACGATTGCGATTTTGATAGTCTTCCTCGTGTTCCTCTACATAGCTGAGAGCTTGGGAAAACTCCCCTCTTGCGCTCATCTCATCAACCGTGGTGGTGAGGTGGCGCGGCATGCCGCAGCCTGAGATAGTGGTTAGAGAAAGGAATGCCCATAGGAGCACTATCAGGAGGGCTAAACCGTGTTTTCTAAGACTGTAGGACTTTGTTATACAAAGTTGTTCAGCTTTGCTGTCCGCCATGCCTATAATTCTTGACCGATTAACTTACAACCAGATTACCTGCTGCCTTTGTTCACCAACTAAGTCGACTCCGCTTGACCACCTTTTTAATTTCCTTCTGGCCTATCCACGCTTTCATATTTGTTTCTAATTGAATGAGTTCAAGGTTCACTTGGTAGAGCATTACATATTTGCCCTTTATTTCATCTTTTATGGCATTGATTGATCCCTGGAGCATGAAGTCTGCCCCCACCTCTTTGTACATTGATTTCTGCGTTTCAGGATCAGTGAAACCTTGTTGTTGATCGGCCTTCTCCTGCCTTAATTCCACCCGTTCATCCTTGGAGGCCACGAATTGCACTCTCCCAGAGTTTATCAAGGCCCGTTCCAGATCTTTGGTGAAAACCTGGGTGTTTATATGTTCGTAGCTTTGATTCTTGACAGTGCCCACAATCACTATTGGCATTTTCCCCTGATTCTTCGCCTGATAGCTCTGAAGCCACGGACGATTTAGGCAGTCTTCAATCATCTCCTCCGAGACCAGCCGAGAATCGGTGTCGTTCCAGCGGCCACTCAGATCAATAGTCTCATCTACCTCTGTTCTCTTTACAGAAGGTCCCGCGCAAGAAATCAACAAAAAAATCATGGCCACCAATGCTATGCTCTTGTGAAAACTGGAGAGCTTACATTTTCTCTTCATGGCTTCACCTCCGTGACCTCTCCACTCAAATGGAAACGTTTCATTCCCCTTACGATCATTCCTTTTCTTTTTGTTAAAGCTTATATTTTTTTTGTAACAATTACTAGAGAGAATGGATCAGCCAAATTCGACTATACGGTGTAAGATTCGAAGGTAACGCTCCGAACAAAAGAAAACCCGGAACATCTCCGGGCTTTCTTGTTTATTGTAGATTACGATTTTTTGAGGTCAACTGGAGTTAGCCAATCATGCACTCCTTGGAGCGCTCACCACTATCGCGACCAGCCTCTTGCCTACAACGCTTGTACTCTTGGTAGCTGGTGGAACAATAGCCGCAGGTGCTCAGCTCCTTTACCAGTCTCCGATTTTCACTGAAGCAGCATGCTCCAGCACTGCTGGATCTTGACTTTGCCATTTATATCGCCTCCCCTCCGCTTCCTCTGGGGCCTTGTTTTTTCCGCACTTCCTGGAGAGTAACTTGCGAAATTGAAAAGTCAAGAGGCCTTAGCGCAGCTTATTGAGGATGATACATCAGGTTGGGGTCAAGATTATAGGTCCAGGGTGCACCGGAGTTTTTCCATCCATTCTTGACTCTCTTGCCGTTGTAGTAACTCTCGGGGTCTTTGACCGCATCTCCCTCGAATCCGTCAGTGATATTATAAACCTTTATGAATCCTGCTTCGGCTAGAAGATTGACCGCCATGGCGCTGCGCCCTCCCGAACGGCACATGACTAAAATCGTATCACTAACTTTGTAGTCCCTTTTTACCTGAGAGACAAAATCAGGATTAGGCTCCATAACAGGTTTTCTATTCTTGGCCGTCAATTCCCGGTTCAAAACTCTGACGGGAATATTTCTCGCCATGGGTGCATGGCCAACAAATATGTATTCCTCTGGCGTCCTAACGTCTAAGACAACCAACTTGTCGGAATCAACATGGTACTTTGAAAAGGCCTCTTTCGCAGTCAGGTAAAGACCTAATACCGTTTGCTTTTTCTTCGGAATATCTGAACCGGCCAATGCCAAAACCGCATAGGACAGAATAATCCCAGACAAAATGACCCTTGCTAGCAATTTTCTCTTCATATGTATCTCCTGGCCCAGATGTTTCATGAATTGGTGTCAACTATTACTTGAAGAATCCTATTAGTCAAATAGTAAATTTCTATAGCAAATAGATCTTACCTCAGCTTCTTTCAATGACTGGGATTCTCGAAGATCCCCTGAGCATGAGGGACACGCAGGATACTGGACGCTGGAAAACCTTCAAAACCTACCAACGTCCCCTACTCCAAGAAAGGGAGTTTCTCCCCTTTTCGGTAAGCAAGGGCCTGGCAGCTAGCAATGAGATTGTCGTTGTCATCTTTCACGGTAATATAATAGTTGCCCGTCTTCCGAGTCTTTGAGACTTCTTTGGCTTCTGCCCTGAGGGTGCTGTTTGCTGAAGGAGCCCTGTGGTAGGTAATATTTACATTTAGGGCCACCGCTACAGTGCCGTGGGAGTTGCAGGAAATTTCGAATGCCTCATCAATCAAAGTGAATATAGCACCGCCATGGGTCATCTGAAAAATGTTCTCCATCTCTTCGGTGCAAACCATCTCCACAACCGCATAGCCCTCGTCAACATCGATCAACTCAAGACCCAACTTCCGGGCGAAGGGTTCCTGTTTCACTTGCTGTCGCATAGCTTCCTTAATTATCGGATCCATCTGCTCACCTCACAAAATGTAAGTTCTGATGTGTGGTCTGGCATGTGGGATATGAATAGGGTCATCCAAAATCTTAAAGCAAAACCAACGAAACTTCAGCTTACCGTCCTCTACCATCTTGTCAACCTTAAACCTAGTCCGTGATAGAATGAAATTAATGCTGGCATTTGTGCATACTTTTCTGTTAGAAGTGCATCCAACAATCTCGGGGGAGGAAGGAAAGCGATCTTGGGCTCGATCGTCAGGAACTTAGATTTGAAAGTTATATCAGATTTTGAAAAGTCCCTTCTTCGCTTGGTGAAAAAACCCATCCACCTCACCATTACCGACAACATCCATTCCATGATCCACATTAGGCCCTCTAATAGCGGCTACAGTGTCAGATTGCATCACATGTTTCTCGAGGCAGATCCAGAGGTTCTGAAGTCACTGGCCCGTTTTATTAAGGGCCGAAACAAGAGAGTACCCAACCTGCTTCGGGATTTTGTTGCTTCTAACCAGAACAAAATCAGAATAACCCCGGCCAAACCGAGAAAAACTGTTATTCGTCACAATGGAAGGTACTTCAATCTCAAAAAACTTTTCGATCAAGTCAATCAACAATATTTTGCCAACAAAATAGACTGTCATATAACCTGGGGAGCCAGAAGGCTAGTTCGACAACAAAATTCCATCAAGCTGGCAAGCTATTCCGACAGGACTAAAATTATTCGCATTAATCCTGTGTTAGACAGGGGCTATGTCCCGGAATATGTCGTTACAGGTATCATTTATCATGAAATGCTTCATCACTATCTTGGAGTGGAGTCTCGTAATGGCCGCAAAATGGCCCACACCAAAAGGTTCCGCCAGCTCGAAGAACGCTTTCGCCATTATGATAATTTGCAGGGTTGGAAGGACAAGAATCTGCATCGGCTCCTTGGTAGATAGGTCGGACAATTCAGTGAGGTAAACTTGAGAATCTAAAACGCTATGCGCCATGCGCTTAGCGCTGTGCGAAGGTAAGGAAAGGAGAATAACTATGAGCGGCCAAGAGAATTCCCTGGACGTTGCCGTACAACAGCTTGATCAGGTTGCTGAACACATCAACTTGGATCCTTCCATTCATAGAAGACTCCGGAGACCGGCAAGAAGTTATATCGTCTCCGTCCCCATCCGGCTGGATAATCGCGAGGTGGAGGTCTTTGAGGGCTATCGCGTCCATCACAACACTTCTCGTGGTCCTGCCAAAGGCGGCATTCGCTACCACCCTGATGTTACCTTGGCGGAGACTACCGCCCTATCCATGTGGATGACCTGGAAGTGTGCAGTAGTCAATATTCCATACGGTGGCGCAAAGGGTGGAGTTGCCTGCAACCCCAAAGTACTGTCAAGGGGAGAGCTTCAACGTTTGACCCGAAGGTACACTTCCGAATTAATAAATGTTTTCGGGCCCCAGACCGACATACCGGCCCCGGATGTCTATACCAATCCTCAGATCATGTCCTGGATCATGGACACTTACAGTGTGTCTGTAGGCTATGCCGAACCCGGGGTGGTAACCGGTAAGCCCATAGCAGTTGGCGGCTCTCTAGGCCGGAATGAAGCTACCAGCCGCGGCTGTATATTTACAATCTATTCACTGTTGCGGAGATTGAACCGCAAGGTGGAAGACCAGACCGTCGCGGTTCAAGGATACGGCAATGTGGGCTATCACGCTGCCCAGATCATCCACGACGATGGAGCCAAGATCATTGCAGCCACCGACAGCAAGGGTGGGATTTTTAATCCTAAAGGGCTGGATCCTCGGGCTCTATTGAAATACAAGGAAGAGAGCGGTTCTGTTGTTGATTATCCAGGTGCAGACAGCATCACTAACGAGGAACTGCTCGAGTTGGACTGCTCCATCCTGATCCCCGCCGCTATGGAAAATCAGATCACCCAAAAAAACGCAGACCGTATCAAAGCAGATATCATTGCCGAGGGGGCAAACGGTCCTACAACTCCAGCCGCTGATCAAATTCTTTTTGAGCGGGGCAAATATCATTTGCCCGATATCCTGGCTAACGCAGGAGGCGTGACTGTATCTTATTTTGAGTGGGTTCAGGGGCTTGAACG
>JASFKF010000191.1:0-4830 GCA_050118775.1 Syntrophobacterales bacterium | reverse complement strand
GTTCGGTGCCATCAGCTTTGTGGCGGCCCGCAAAATTGCCTTTATCGATCCCCTTCGCTGTTACGGCTGTGGTGTGTGCCGGAGCCATTGCGAGCAGCAGGCAATCAACTTGATCCCTCGAACTCAGCATCCCCTAGCCCGCCGTCTCTGGTAATTTAGCGCCCTCTCCGTTTTTACCCATTTCTTACCGGGTATAAAATGGGTAATAATTATGATCAATTTTTTATATCAATGTCTTAGAGGGAAAACGATGAGTAATATGGCTGCTTGGTGAGTCTTACCTGCAGGGTGAATTGGGCTTTTTGATGAAGGTTACTAAAGTGGTTGGCGGAAGATTATATCTGTGCCGGAGATCATTAAAAGGAGTCCTTGTCTATTGGTGCTTTTGGCTAACCTCATCCAGTTCTCATCACTGAGGCCACGCCTCAGGGTGGTAAGCATTAGGCCGCCTTCCAATTTCCTGCTTCTCTTCAACATCATAAATCGGCGATGGTTGGTGAAGGCAAATAGAACCCAGCCGTTGGTTAACAGATAGTTATAATTGCCAGGATAATCTTGTAAAAGTTGTGCCGTACTCTGGTATATGGCCTCGAATAAGGTGGGCAGGGGGTGAGGGGGGCTGTGGAAATGCGAAGTCATCCGGTCCCGCAAATACTCGAAAGCTCTAGCTGAATCACTTTGAGCACCCTCTATGGGAGAGCCTATGGTGCGGTAATTCTCGACCTCCGGAGCTTTACCGTTGTGGGCAAAAAGCCAATTATGGCCGCCGAATTCGAGGATAAAGGGATGGGCGTGACACTCGTCCACCGGACCGCTGGTTTGCAGACGAACATGGCAGAGGATGATCCTGCTGTTTACCACCCGAGCAAGCCTCTGGAAGCCGTCGTGAACTCGGCCAGCCAGATAGGCCCTGTCTGCCGATTTCTCCACAAAAGCTTTATATTTCTTGAAGTATCCTATGCCCCAGCCGTCCATGTTGCTTTTTGCTTGTTTGGCGAAAAGGGGCAAAGATTTGGGGGCGGAATAATCTTTTCCTGCCGAGAGAACAAATAAATCGCACATATCAACTCAGGCTGTAGAGACAGCCGCCTACTGCAGTGAGTGTTGCTGAATAAAGCTCTAATCCAAGGTTTAAATCGTTGAAACCGTTGAAACCGTTCAAATCGTCAATTCATAGGTCATGGGTCCTAGGTAATGGGTTATGGGATGTTTCTTACCTATAGCCCATCACCAATAACCTATTGCCTTTTGCGACTCTATGCCCCGTGCCCGATTTACACAACTGACGACGGACGACGGACGACGGACTATCAAATATCCCCGAGATACAACACATCCGGACCGGCAATTACCATTAGGTTGCCCAGTGAATTTTTGGCAGGCTTTAGGGTTATCCATCCTTCTGGACTGAGCCGTTCTTTAACCGAGGTGACAATCAGGATGTCTCCAATGGTTTCGGTTTTTTTCATCAAAAGAAGTCGACGGAAGTTGGAAAATCCAAAAAGCACTGATTCATTGGCCAGGAAAAAGGTGTAAAAGCCGGGGTAATCAGATAAGAGCTCACGGACAACATCGCGGAGAGTGCCGTAAAGACTCCCATAAGGATAGCTTTTTATCCTAGTTAGCAAATGATCCCTGAGATATTCAAAGATCCTAGCGGCGTTGACCTCAGGTTCCAGACGGGGTTCATTGACAGTCTGGTATTTTCCAATATCCTGGCTTTTACCGACATTGACAAAGAGCCAGGTGTGGTCCAAAAAAGACAGGGAGAAAGGATTGTTGTGAGCACTATGGCTACTACCGCTCAAAGGACAGCTTATGTGAGAGATGATAATCCGGCTGTCAATAACCCGGGCCAATCGCTGGAAGCCCTCATGCACTTGATCACCAATCATGACTTGCTCGGATGATTTTTCCACGAAGGCACTGCCATTTCGAAAAAACCCGATACCCCAGCCATTCATATTCTGCTTGGCCTTTTCAGCGAAAACAGGAAGATAATCCTTGGCGATGTAGTTATAGCCTGCCGAGAGAGCAAAGATGTCACACATGTCAATCCCCATGGTATTTAAATCAGTGTTGCGGCAATCAGCTTTGCCTGGCTTTGGTGCTTTACCTTCGAATACCGGGTCGACTGCTAGCGGTAGTTGGACGGGCGAATCTCAAGGTAGCAGAAGAAATTTCGCTTAATAAGCAGACATACTTTTGATGAGGTCAGAATAGCCCAGATCGTGGTAAATCACGTAGATAGTTTGCAACCATTTGTTGCCATCGGTATGAAAGTTTATTGCCGGTATGTTTCCCTGGCTCATCTCAACCAGAAACTGGCTGAAGATAATCCACTGCATGGCATCGTCAATGTGGTGAAGCACAGCTGAGTGGTAGCGAAATTCAATGGTGGAACGAAACCAGTATGAGTGAAGATTCAGACCGTGATAGCGAGTTTTGTCGTAACGGGGGTATTTTGCTAGCTCAGGATCATAGCGATTTTCAGGCGAGTACCAGAGACTCTTTAGACGGCAGCCGTTTGGCCCACAGATGGGATCACATTCCTGCAAAAATTCTTTCACATTAATTTCCATGGGACGACAAGTTGTTCGGTTTTGTCGTTCTCCCGGGATTAGCAGGTAAAAGAGTTTTTCCAGGGGGTGGACTATCCTCACTAACTTTTTGAGCTGTTCACAGGTGTACACCCCGTAATCGACTCCGTGGTGAACGTGGAAGCCGCAACTTTCGTCAACATCCAATCCTTCGATTTCATTTAAAAACAAAAAAGCTTTATAAACTTGTACCAGACCTTCGAGACCGGTGAGGATGGGACTAATGAGTTCAGCGCCGTAGCGGGTGCGAAGCCTGCCTCTAACGGAGCTGTCCTCCTCGAAGTGCCAGGAATTTTTATCGGTACCTAGGTTAATCTTGGAGTCCCGGCTAAGTTGGGAGAAGGATCTCCCATCTCTGGCTTTGGAGGAGATGTTGTAAGGCTTAATAACTCCTCCATCTATAGGGGTGAGAACGTATTCCAAGCCGTAAAACTCGATCTCCACTCCGAAGGTGCGCTCAGTGAGATAGTGGAGCATGGGATACTGGTTTTTGAGCCTGACGATGAGCCAGTGGGGGATGGTCATCCTCTTGCCTTTCTATCGATACACAACTACGCCAGGGCGCGGCAGCCCACCATGGCTAAAACCGCTGACTTCAATTACACATCTATTTTATCAAAATATTACTATAGCTTACTACAAAAATAATCAATTATCCTCCTCCAAGATGATTCTGGCGTCTGCCACCAGGATTCCTTGTGGGTAAGCGAAGACCGGATTCAAATCGATCTCCACTATTTTTGGATACTCTGTGGCTATCTGGGCAACCGCTATTAGGCAATCGGCCAGTGGTTCGATATTTACTGGCGGTTGCCCTCGATACCCAGCCAGTATCGGATATCCCCTTATTTCTTGGATCATCTCCAAGGCATCCTCTCGGCGCAAAGGTAGATGGCGGAGTGCCACGTCGCGAAAAATTTCCACTAAGACGCCACCAAGGCCAAAAAGGATGATTGGGCCGAACTGGGGATCGCGGTTCATGCCTATGATAACTTCCTGACCAGGCGGGGCCATCTTATTTACCAAAACACCATCTATAGTCGCCTGGGGAAAATCTTTGCCCACTCTTTCCACCACTTGGCCGTAACCTTTTTCTACTGCTTCCGGGGTGTCCAAATTGAGTAATACCCCGCCAGCATCGCTTTTGTGAACTATGTCAGGGGAACTGATTTTGAGAGCCACAGGGAATCCCTGCTGTTGAGCAATTTCGCTGGCTCTACTAGGGCTATCTGCCAGGCCGAAAGGGGTGCAGGTTAGACCCCGTTCAGCAATGAGAAAGAGGGCTTCGTGGGGTGGCAACTGCCTCCCAGCTGCATCAATGGTCAGGGTAGGTTTTTGAGGTGGGGAAAGGGTACTGCGGTCCAGTACCTGAGCCAGTGCCTTGACACCCCGCTCAGGGGTAGGGAATACTGGTATTCCCTTTAGATGCATCAGTTCACGCTCTCGTCTTTCCACATCGGCTCCGCCCAGAAAAATCACCAGCTCATTGGCCCCAGGATTTACTACCTCTGAGGCACCTTCCACCGGATCGCCAAAAATCACTCCCAAAGTGTCGAAGTGATCTCTAGTTTCTCGGATAACCTCTGCAAACATCTTAGCAGTGGCATCGCCGGTAAGGTCGATAGGGTTGGCCTTAATGGCATGGGCTGGTATCAGAGGAGTAATGGCCTCAGCCACTTTGGCAGGCAAAGGAGCGGCGTCAATTCCTTCCTGTTCGGCCTGATCCGTGGCCAGGATAGCGGCGCCGCCAGAGGTGGTGATGAAAAGAATCTTGTTGCCTTTTGGTGGTTTGAGGTAGGCCACTGCCTTGGCGTAGTCGTAGAACTCCTCGATGGTGTAGGCCCGACAAACATTGTGTTTTTTGAAAAGGGAATCGTAGATGGCATCTGCACCAGCAAGGGCTTTGGTGTGTGATTCTGCGGCAACCTTCCCCTTGGGCGTGCGTCCCGATTTGAGCACCACCAAAGGCTTTTTCAACCTATCCATTACTTCCACGAACCGATCAGCCCGCTTTATTCCCTCTATGTAAGCTGCGATAACCTCAGTGTTGTCATCTTGGTTGAAGTAGTCGATGAGATCGGCCTCATCCACATCGGCCCGATTGCCCATACTGACAAAACTTGAAACGCCGAGCTTCTCTTCGGAAAACCAGTCCATCATGGCGGCTCCCACGGTGCCGCTCTGGGAAATGACCGCTACCTTGCCGCGATAGGTGAGGAGGGGCCAGGAA
>JASFKF010000190.1:0-4844 GCA_050118775.1 Syntrophobacterales bacterium | reverse complement strand
CTCCAATCTTTGCATAGGCCTGGCGATCACCAGGCCATAGGGTTTTATGTGTCCAAGTCTGAAAAATTTGTCATCTTGAAGTTGCGGGAGGATGTGAGTCACGATGCTTGGCGGGTGCAGTTGCCAGTGCCATTGCAGAAACTTGATGTGGTAGTGCTCACCGAGTTAATCCTAAAAAAACTTCTCAATGTTGATGAAGCCTTGCTCAACGACGAGACCAGGATAAAGTATAGACACGATGCCATGGATGCGATAGAGGAGGTACGCTCCAACCGTTTTCAGGTGGCTTTTTTGCTGAATCACACTAAGATAGAACAACTCCAAGAAATTGCTACCTCTGGTTTGTTCATGCCCCACAAGTCCACTTATTTCTATCCAAAAGTTATCGACGGTTCAGTGCTAAACCTTTTGGACCCTCATGAAGATGTGCCAATCTGACCTTAGCAAACTCCGGCGAGGGGAAACTCTGGATACCATCTTTCAAGGGCGTTTAAAAATTATCCAGCCCCAGCAAGGCTACCGTTTTTCCATTGACGCGGTTCTCCTGGCCGGGCTTACCCTGGTTCGTCCCCAAGACCGGATCGTTGACCTGGGAACTGGCTGTGGAATAGTCCCGCTCCTATTAGCTTCCCAACAATCAGTGAAGCATATTACCGGCATTGAGATCCAAGAATCCCTGGTTTCCATGGCAAAACGCAATGTGCTCATCAATGGATTCGAACAGTTCATAAGCATTGTCCAGGCTGATCTCAGAGGGTTGGAGGTTACTAGGGCAGGTGGGCCCAAGGACCTGGTGGTGTGTAACCCCCCCTACGGGAAATTGCGCAGTGGGCGGCTGAGCCCTAATTCGTCCAAAGCAATAGCTCGACACGAGCTCTTAGCCACTTTGGCAGATGTGGTTCGAACGGCCGCCCAGCTTTTGCATCAAAAGGGACGGTTAGCCGTCATCTATCCGGCACGGCGTCTTGTCAATCTTCTCGTAGAGGTAAATTCGGGAGGCTTTGCCCCGAAGAGACTCACCCTAATCCATTCCACCCTAGATGGGGAGGCCAGGCTAGTGCACTTGGAGTCGGTGAAGGGAGGAGGAGAAGAACTTCAAGTGAACAAGCCCTTTGCCATATACGGGAGCGATGGCAAATACACAGACGAGATGCAAGCTATGTACGGGAACGGGCCAGCTGTTTTCTGAGTAGACTCTCGAGATCCCTTCGCAACTCAGGGTCAGTTACTGACTGGAGAAGTCTCAATTGCTGCGGGTCCAAAGGTGTGGGCTGCTCTTCATAGTTTTGAGGAGCTGGAGTTTCTTCAGGGCTGGTTGAGGCTTCCACCGCTTTAAGCTCCTCCAGAGAACCTTGGCGAAAGCGCAACTCTTTAATCTCTAAAGAAGGCAGTTCTTTGTTTAACTTGTGGCGCAAGTCCCGTTCTAAAAAGCGGAGGTGATGTAGCCAGGCAGAGTTTGCCACCCTTACCTGGAGCACACCGTCTCTTAAGGATTCTGGCTGGGATTGTCTGGCAATTTTGTCCCCCACTATCTCTTGCCAACGAAGCAAGGGTAAGGAAGCTTGCAGTTTGTCCTTCCACTCAGGGTTACGGAAGAGTTGTTCCAGTATTGACCCTATATGTTCGGGATCCTCTTTTTTCATATTACCTCGAAAAAGTAATTTTAACCCCGAAGCACGCCAAGGGGACGATACTTACATATCATCAGCCTGGAGAATCTCCAACAAGTCCTCCTCGCTGTAATCTTCCAAACGATCCCAGCGCTCCCTTTCTCCTTCATCTACTTCGGCCTGGTACTTTTCGGGATCAAAAGGACCGGTGATGTCCGCAATCCAGAAATCCCCGGCGAGATTGTTTATCTCCAGATATTCCTGAACGACTTCTTCCGCGTCATCACCATCGTCAGCCTTCATGAGCAGAGGAACTGTCATGTGCTCGCTCTCAGCCACCTTATAGCCGAGGGTGATTTCAAAGATGTAAAGGCCTTCGTCAAGATCAAAATCCATGGGAAAACTCCTTGCAAGTCATTTGGCGGACGAGCTTAACTATAATACAGCCGGGAGCTTCGTCAAGAGAAATCCTCACGATCCAGCATCTGTATTATCTAATCTTTCTCGAATGGTTCATTTTAAGCAACCTTCTAAAAGAAGGCAGGCTGTCCGGGCGGGCTCATGGGGACAGAACCAAGGTAACTTGATCTTGGTGATCTTCTTCTTGCGATCGGAAAGAAATCGTGCTAAACATGGAATGGTTGTAGATCAGGTTGTTGATAAAGCGAAAGATTATCCAAGCTTAACTCCCCATAAAGGCTGGCCGCATGGGAGGTCCCACCAAAGAAAAGCTAGACCTTCTGGAACAAAAAATCAAATTCACCCTCCGCCCCCTTATCAATAGTATCAACACCTCCGGAATAAATAGGGAGCGAAAGATCCAGCTAGATGATCTGCTACTCGAGATTTCCCATCTCCGAGAGAGTATTGAGGATCGTTTGGAACAAGGGGGATCCACCGAAGATAAGACTCGCTTGACCAATTTGGTAGACTATCTCTATGCTCTTATCAAGGGTGCCAGTATCCAAGTGACACTGCCGGAGCGACGGGAGCATCCGAGGCAGAGTGTCTCAGAGGGTGAGGAACTCTTGGACCAAGCCTCTCAAGAAAAGGACATTCGAATACTGAATCTAAGCATGGGAGGCATGCGTTTACACTCATTGACTAAGCTCAAAGTAGGGAGTATCTTTAATACAAAGTTGAATTCATCGCGCCACGGTGCAATTCCCTTGAAGGGAGAAGTAGTGTGGTCGAGACCGAAAGATAAAGGTGAAGGGTATATTGTTGGCGTGCATTTCTTGCCAATGAAGGAGGATGTTTTGAAAGCACTCGCAATTTTTCTGGAAGAGTGCACCACTGGGCAATAGTTAATAAAATAGTTTCTTCGCAAGAGCTAATGGCGAAGAACCGGTTTGAGGTGTACAGGAATGGCAAGAGACTACAGACCAAATGTAAGAGAAAGTAATGTCATATCTCGGTTGGACTCTGCTAAAGAAGCGGCAAGAGCAGGAGCCATTAGTCAGCTGTATGAGGTGGGGGAGGATCTGGCGAACCGCATCGCCATGAAACTGATAGAGGAAAAACTCATAGAGACAAAAAATAAAAAGGAACTGGAGCGCCAGCTGGGTGGATGTATCAAGACACTAATATCAGCGGAGGATTTTGACGTTCAGTACCGGATCGCGCCACTAAGAACCATAGTACGTCGTCCCAATTTCATCAGTCTCTACCTCACCGCCTTTATAATCGAAACGCTGATTAACCACCGGACAATTGTGGACATTTACGGTACCGACGAAGAGATATATAGATGCGTTGATTCCCAAGTAAGCCGGATGATTCGCATGTAAACAAGTCGGTCATTTAAGCTTTGAGATTGTAGATTGCAGAATCTTATCCGTCTCAATCTAAAATCTGCAGTGTCAAGTCTTAAATAATATTGCGTTAGTTCAGGAACGGTAAGTCAACCAAATCGGCATCATGCAAGAGGGGTGCTGGATAGATCCACTCCATAATGCCCAAATGGTTTACTATCTCTTTTATTTTGTGGGCAGCATTTTCTAGTGTCTCTAGGTCGTTCCCAGATATGTTGCAGTGTTTTTTCTTGAGAAGGTGTATCCTGCCAAGAATCACCGTAAGTGGTCCATTGATGGAACCTTGAAATGCCTCAGTAAGCTCTTTTACAGTCTGCAGTCGTTCCTTTCTTATCAAGGTATCTTGAATCCTTTTTAGTTCATCGTACATTATTTTATGCTGAAGCACCGACCTTAAACGAGCTTTGAGCTCAGGCATGAAAAAAGGTTTGGTTATATAATCAATTGCGCCTGCCTCTAGTCCAGCGACAATGTCCTCTCTTTTTCCTGCAGCAGTGAGCATTATTATGGGAATATGTTTCGTTTGTTCATTACCTTTGACTAGTTTGGTGGCCTCGATACCATCCATGACCGGCATCATTATGTCCATCAAGATTAAATCAGGTTTAAGTTCTCGTGTTTTGGTAACTGCTTCGCTACCATTTGTGGCGATTAACGCAGTTAGTCCCTCGAGCTCGAATTCGGCTTGCAAGATTTCTCTAAGCTCGGCATCGTCCTCCACGATCAATACTGTAAGTGATCTATTTTTTAAAAGAGAGAGGGTGGCCATTTTTTCTCCTTGGCTTTAGGTACCACTGCCAAAGCTTGCACTTTAAAACACGTTTTTGACTTGAGGTGGTAACTTACTGCTTTTTCAGAGCACGTTTTTTTACCTGACGTTTTGGAAGGTGAGAAGAAAGACCGTGCCCCGTCAGTCAAGATCATGGTCTCGGACCTTCAAGATTCATGCCTAATCCACATGCTGTTTAGGCGGGTTCTGAGCGGCTTAAAGAAAATATCTAGCTCCCTAGCCAGGATGTTTGATGAACCAAGGTTTGGCGTGGCCACAGATATGGCCGTCCTTCCGGACAGAATAGGCGGTGTTTTTGCGAGTGATGCCGGAGATTTCAGTAGCTTTATAATTGAGTTGATCATTAGGGTCTCTGGATCTCGAGACTCGTAGACTTGAGGGCAATTGCAGGGTGGAGTTTTGGTTTTGGATTGGAATGCTTGATTCCCAACATTCCACTGTTGCTTTTTCAGTCGGTTTAGATTTACCAAAAAAAAAGCCGATGGCGAGGATCTGGCAGTGTGTACCAATAATCCGCTACCGACGGCTAAGTTTCTAATAGATTGGTGGAGCTGATCGGGATCGAACCGACGACCTCTTGAATGCCATTCAAGCGCTCTCCCAAACTGAGCTACAGCCCCACCTGGTGTA
>JASFKF010000189.1:0-4859 GCA_050118775.1 Syntrophobacterales bacterium | reverse complement strand
TAAACACCTTCAAAATACATTCGGCAACTGGACGCTAGTACTGGCAGCGTACAACTGCGGAGAGTACCGTCTCAAAAGGGAAATAAACAAGCAAAAGGTCGACGACTTTTACAGCCTCAACCTTCCCTCAGAAACTGAGCGTTTCATCTTTCGCATTACCACCATAAAAATAATCATGGAAAATCCACAACGCTATGGCTACCACTTGGAAGAGGAACAAATCTACCAACCTTTAGAATACGATACTGTTCAGGTCAAAATTGACCAACAACTCCATCTAGCCTATATGGCGGCCGCTATTGGTTCAGAATACAGGACTGTTAAAGAGCTAAACCCTCATATTCTCACACACCAATTACCAGCTGGACTATACACCTTAAAGGTACCCCAAGGCTCCCAATCCAGACTAACAGCGGTTCTTCAACAGCTTGACAACAAATCATCTGGAGAAGTTGCCCGGGTATCCCCTAACCATTATGTGGTTCAAGCAGGCGATACCCTAAGCCATATTGCAGTAAGAACCGGGATCTCCGTGGCAACTTTGAAAAGGCTAAACAACATCCAGGGATCCCTGCTTAGGGTGGGACAAAGGCTTCAATTGACTCCCTAGCAGGCTGCTGAAAAACTCAATATTTACACCACGAGCACCACATCCGTCATTGCGCAATCCGACGACGACGCCGGACCTCCGGAATTCAAAAAAAACAATACCTTACTGAATATTCAGCTCAAAGGGCGGGACTTTGGTTCGTCCGTTATGACGATTGTGTATATAGGGGACGTTGTTTACAAATTGTACTTAAAAAATATATTTCCCTCATAGCATTTGAATACATTGGAAGACCTCGTAAATATTTTTGTACAGTTTGTAAACAACGTCCCCTATTTATGTCCAGACTGAACATTACTTCAATCCACCTTTTGCCATACGAGATCCCGCAACTATATGTTGATACCGTTCTTTCACTGATCTCGTCGAGAGATCGCGGAGCGCTCCCCTGCCCTGCGCCCGCCAAAGAAGTTGAAGGATTCCCCTTGCCGCGATAGGGAAGAAAATCAAATCGTGCATTTTTTCTTTTTGACACAATACTTACAGTGGGAATAGGATAATAAGAAAGAGTACCTGTCTAGACCCAGACTGGCCGGGATAATATGGTAGGAGAGATGAATCTTAAGATGTGCGCATAAAATCCCAGCGGACTTCACTGCCTCTGCTGGGAGTTCTTGTTTAGGATATCTACTACGGCGGCTGTCAAAACCACCGGGAATTACATCTCTGTATTACCATTTCTTGCTGTTTTTCACCTGCTCTTGCTTTATTCCTTTTGCCTCCCTACTCGATTTTGTCTGAGTTTGATTAATTAATCTAGGGATAGCCTCTCCCATCACATCTCTTATTCATCACGACGGTTTACATTTCCGGATCATCCTGAATTGAGGGGTAAATAGCTGCCGCCACCTATGTGATCTTAGCCCATTGGTAATGGATGTTACCAAGCTGGGAGGATGGTCATGCTAGTTAAACTCATCGAAATGATAGAAAAGAACGCAGAGACCATGGCAGGGGAACTCAAAAATAAGCTCTTAACTGATCCGGCAACTCCATCTTATCAAACGCTGGACGATAGAATTCTTTATGAGAACATTTTCGAAGTCTATAGCCGTTTAGGCTACTGGCTACTTAGGGATGCAGAAAAAGGGGAGGTGCCGACCCATTATTCCGCTGTTGGGGCCCAGCGTTTTGGAGAGGGCTTTCCACTCCACGAGGTTGTCCAAGCCTTGGTTGCCACCAAAAGACATATTTGGGACACGATTTTGGAAAAAGGGATAATGAGAACAGCAAAAGAGCTGGATTCTGCTGTTGATTTTATTACTTACCTGAATCGCTTCTTCGACATGGCTATTTACCACACCACTCTTGGTTACTACCGGGCTTTGAACTTGAAAACCGCAAGCTAAACAAAATATCGAATGGCTCTTTAAGGTTCCCAGGAGGCGCGTCATGCTAAGCAAAAAAATCATTCACTTAATAGAAGCCAACGCTATGCAGCTTTCCAACGAGATCCAACAGAGACTTTTAACCCATCCATCCACTAGTTCTTACCGAAACATTGATAAAAAAACTCTCCATGCATGGATTTATGACGTTTGCAGCCGCTTCAGCTATTGGCTCGATGAGGACAGAGAAAGGGGAGAAGTTGAGGAGCACTACTGTAATCTCGGAAAAGAGAGATTTAAGCAAGATTTCGAGCTTCCTCAGGTAATCAGTGCTCTTTACCTCACCAAGAGACGACTATGGGAATTTATGGCTGCAAGCAGAGAAGCGGATTCGGCTCTCAACTTGAATCAGATTGTGGAAGCCTCTTTCTTGCTAGTAAGGTTTTTCGACCACGCAGTCTTGCACGTGACCGAAGGATACGAGGAGATGCTGCAGAGCAAACATGGCTACGAGGCCCCTCTAAGTAAGCCTGAGCAGCTGGCTCAAGCCTTAGAGGCCAAGCGCAAGCGAGAGGAGCTAGTTTATGAGGAACCGAAACTGCCAACGCTATGTTTTACGAAAGGAATGATAAGACTCGGCTAAAAAGAATAGGAGGTAAGCTATGAAAGCAGGTATAATTTTTACTGGGACCGGACCAATTCTCATACTGACCACCTACGACTCTCTTGGTGATAAAAAACTTATTGAAAAGCTAAGCCATAAGGGGATTAAGAAGTTTCTGGCCTACGAGGTCCCTCTGGAGGTGGTTAAGAGAAAATACGGCCAGCAGTTTGACTCCATAATGAAGGACGTTAAGCAATCAGACGACCTCAGGGTTTTAGACTTCGACGGTCACAAGATATTCTATAGCTTCTCTTTTAACGATCTAGGAGAACCCTTTCAATACGAGGCGGCTTGATCCTGGAGCTTACCGACCCGCTGCACCACGGGAGGATGACTATAGTAGAAAGCGGCGTAAAGTGGATGGGGGTGAAGGTTGGCCAAATTTTCCTTGGAAAGCTTTATTAAAGCATTGGCCAAATCTAGCGGTCTCCCTGTGAGCTCGCAGGCAAAACTGTCTGCCTGCCACTCATGTTTCCGGGAAAGAAGGCTCAAAGCCGGCGTAAGGGGGAACATTAACAGAGAGCCTAAAAATCCTAGTATGACAACTCTCACATAGAAAGAGCCCTCCTGCAGGCCGACCATGCCAGGTAACCCCTCCCAGGTGAGTAATTTGTAAGCGAGAAAGATTGCTCCCAGTGCCACTGTTTCGGTGAGTAAGATCCTTTTCAACACGTGCTTCTTTTTCCAATGTCCGACTTCGTGAGCAAGGACCGCCACAATCTCACTCTGACTCATACTCTCCAGCAGGGTGTCGAAAAGGACGATCCGCTTCACCCTACCTATTCCGGAAAAATAGGCGTTGGAATGTCGGCTACGTTTGGAAGCATCCACTTGAAACACACTGCCCACCTTAAGCCCCGCTTTTTCCATTAAAGATCTGATCTCTTCCTCCAGCCCCTCGGTCTGCACCGGTTCGAACTTGAAAAATAGCGGTTCAATGACATAGGGGGAAATATACATGAGAAAGATGCTAAAGAGCAGAAATACAAGCCAAACCCAAAGCCACCACCACCTAGGTGAATACTGGACGAGGTACAGAGCTGCCGCAACGATGCTTGACAGCAGAAGGGTTGAGATAACAGCAGATTTAATCAAATCGCTCAGCCAAAGTTTCCCTGTCAGGGTATTGAAGCCGTAGCGGTTCTCAATACTGAAATTTTTATATAGGCTGAATGGAATAGAAAAAATTATCTCCCCGTAAAGAAGGCCTAGGATAAAAAGTACTCCCCTCAAAACAAATGATTCAGAGAGAGAAGCAAGCCAACCATCATATATGGTTATGATTCCCCCGAAGAGAAATGCAATTACAAGTATATTATTGAGAACGGACGAAATAACAGTGAGCCTGCTGGTTTCAGCCGTGTAGGAGGTGGCCTTTCTCAAAGTGTCAATATCGACAGCTCTGCCGAACTCGGGTGGGACTTGCTGACCCTGCTCTTTGAGATACTTGATGTTCAACCACTTGAGCCACATAGAGAACCCGAGGAAGAGCAGGTAGACAATGAGGACGGTCGCTTTCATGGTGCCAATCATACTGTATTAGTCAGGGAGAGTCGAGCCCGAGGGTTACTAGGCACTACGCACTAGGGACTAGGCACTAAAGGCAGGAAGGCGTTGAGGATAGAGCGGAACTTGCAGACAAATCCGAAATACGAATATCGAAATCCGAAACAAATTCAAATCTCTAAAATCCAAATGACCAAAACACCGAACAGTTTTTAAGTAGTTATGTTTTGAAAATTGGAGAATTAGAATTTCGGATTTGTTTCGTGCTTCGGATTTAGGATTTCGGATTTGATATTAAGCTTTCCTTATAACGAGTTGCAGTGCTTAGTGCCTACTGCCTAGTGCCTAGTCATCAATGATCCTTAGCTCTGCCTTAAAGAAGTTAGACAGCGAGCTACTTTGAAACTTCTTCTTTCTTTCCTTCCTTGGCCTCTCTATAAAGGTCGTAGAGTTCAGGAAAATGTTTCCTCACATGCTGCACTGCCTGATCTCCGCTCAAGCCCTCTTTCTGGCTAATCGCTTTGACTAACTGATCCCAGGCCTCTAGCAATTTTTCATTTCTCTTCATAAGTCCTCTCGGAGATTCGAACGGGGAGTGGTAAAGCGACATATCTGTTCTCATATCTAATTTTCTTTTCCATGGGGAGTGGGATGCTCCTTCGTAACTTTTTTTAGGGCAAAAAGTCTATTATCAACCCTGCTCAAAAGTTTTTTCATAGCCCTTTCTGAGATGATTCCAGACAGGTAGGCC
>JASFKF010000188.1:0-4866 GCA_050118775.1 Syntrophobacterales bacterium | reverse complement strand
TTTCTGTGATTTATTTTCTTTTCTCGATTGAACTCGGTCTTGCACGCTGGCATGCTGGTTCGAGTGAGCAATTTTAACGGAGATTTCCCCATGCACCTCAATATCGTTTGCCCCTTCTGCGAGAGAAAGCACCCTGTTCCCCTTGACTTCGACGATGTCTATAGTTGCGATTGTGGAGCCTGCTACAGGATCTGCAGCAGTGATCTCCTCGATGACGATATGGTTTCAATGGCCAAGTCCGTCTTGCCTAGCGATATTTTGTTCCTCTCCGCAGAGGAGGAAATGGGATTTTGCCAGGTCGTGGTCAACCGCGAGTTCGACCGGATTATCTCCCTGAAACAATCAGTGGATGAGACCTCGGAAATGCGTTTTTGCAAATACAATCCATCTGCGGAGCTAGCCCTTGTTTGGATGAGAAGACCTTAGTTCGCTCAGGGATCCTACAGGTTTTTGAAGTCAGTGTGGGATTATTAAACCATTACCATGTTACCCCGCTCATGCAATGATGGATCCCTCATTCCCAAGTGACGCAACGCGGAGCTCAATCGTGGCTCCATTCCGCCTCGCTCTCATATCAATGCCATGGCCCTTGGCCAACCGACCTTCCATACAGCTAGGCACCCTCAAAAGTTTCATAAAAAGCAAAGCGCCAGAGGTAAAGACTGACTGCTACCACCCTTACCTCGAGGTGGGCAATTTATTGGGGCTAAAAGGTTACAATGATATTGCCGAGCGCACCTGGGTGGCCGAGTCTGTCTACGCTTATCTGCTAAACCCGAAGAGAAGACCTGAAATAACTTCTTTATTCACCAAGGAGTACAGTGCAAAAGCCAAAGGGAATCCTCCAGATCTTGAAGATATCTCCGGACAAATTCACCGCTTACACCAAAGGAAGCATCTCAATTTGGCTTGGTCTTCTTATGATCTCATCGGCTTTTCTATCTGTCTTTCCCAGTTGACCTCATCTCTTTACATGATTAGGCAGATCCGCAAGCATCATCCCCATTGCTCTATAGTGGTGGGCGGCTCCAGTTGCGCTGGTGAACTGGGTTACTCTCTCCTTGCCAACTTACCCGAGATCGACTTCCTGGTGAGTGGAGAGGGCGAACTGCCACTTCTGACTTTGATTAACCGGATCAAGAAGGGGTATTCTAAAACTGACTACTCTGCTGGTCTCCTCTGGAGGGATAAACAGGGTAATATCACCGGCGGTGGACTGGAACAACTGTCGAACCTAAAAGAACTTCCTGTGCCAGACTACGGCGACTATTTTGAGCAATTAGGGTGCCAATCCCGTTTGGCCAACCTAATACCCAATCTGCCGGTGGAAACCTCCCGAGGATGCTGGTGGCACAGAGTAAAGTCTGGCTCGGTTGAGCGTGCCTGCAAATTCTGCAATCTTAATTTGCAGTGGAGGGGCTACAGAAGCAAAAAACAACCACAAGTAGCGCGAGAAATGGAAGAGTTGGCCAGCAAACACTCTAGTCTGAAATTTTCCTTTGTTGACAACATCCTTGACAGCCGCGAGGTCAAGGGAATCTTCAAATCTATCAGCACTCTAGATCGGGGCTTCGAAATCTTTACTGAACTAAGGGCATCTGTCTCACGGGACGATCTCATCCAGATGCGGAAAGCCGGAGTCAATCAGGTCCAGATTGGGATTGAGGCTTTGAGCACCAGACTCCTTGGTAAAATAAACAAAGGGACCACGGCCATCCAAAACATTGAGGTGATGAAACACTGCGAGGAACTGGGGATCCAGCATGCATCAAACCTAATCCTAGGCTTTCCAACAAGCGACAGCAAGGATGTTGAGGAAACCCTCAACAATCTCAAGTTTGTCCTACCCTATCAACCTCTTCGCAAAGTCCGTTTCTGGCTGGGGCAAAATAGCCCGGTGGACCTAAACCCGGAACAATTTGGCATCCTGAATGTGGCCAATCATCCTCATTATAAAAAATTGCTCCCGGACTCGCTCGCAGAGTCCCTCTGTCTAATGATAAAAACATATAGAGGCGATCGCACCAAACAAAAAAAACTCTGGCGGCCGGTAGCTAGGGAGCTTGCCAGCTGGCAAGAGCGCTACCGTTTGCTTCGAAAAGACCATTTCCCTACGGTTTTGCTTGGCTACCGTGACGGAGGAGATTTTCTCTTGATCCGTCGGCGCACCAGAGATTACCAGATGGAGACCTTTCGACTGAAAGGATTCTCACGGGATATTTATCGCTTTTGTGAAACACGCAGAACTTTAGAACAAATACACCACGAATTTCCTAGGGTGTCTTCAGATAAGCTGGAAAAATTCATTTCACACATGGTTAACAAACGCCTCATGTTTCGAGAGGGCAAAGAGGTTCTAAGTCTGGCGGTTAATGAGGAACCGCACCGGGTGCTCTGCGGAGAGGACCCTTAAGTCGCGGCTAAAGGCCGCTCCCACAGTTAGGAAATTGCCTGCTGCCAAGTCTTATCTGCTTGCTGCCCGCTGCTGGCTGTTTTGTCCTTGACACTCCAACAGCGGGTCTGCTATTTAAAAAAGTTGGCTTTGGTTCCTATTTACAAGAGGTTAGCAGATGCGCCTGAATCGTTCATGGCCTTGGTGGTGGGGGAATTCTTAGTATAGGTCCGTCCACAGGCCGACATGAACTGATTCCGGTCACAATATTATCGCCGTGGGCGGCTTTGAAGCTCACGGCTTTTTTGTTTTTAGGCAGCGTGTCAACTTTAGGCACTTTAGTCATTTTAGACATTTTGGGCATTTCCAACCTATGATCTGGTCTCAGCTACCACAATTCTTTGTATCAGGACTCACTAGCGGCAGTATTTATGCTCTCATTGCCCTGGGTTTTGGGATTATTCACAACGCCACAGGCATTGTTAACTTCGCCCAGGGAGAGTTTGTCATGCTTGGCGCCATGACCATGATCAGCCTCACCCAGGTCGTCGGATTACCGCTGCTCATAGCCTTTCCTCTGGCGGTACTTGCTGTAATGGCAGTGGGCTGGTTAATGGAGATTGGACCTATTCGCAGGGCTCGCTCTAATAACATTCTGATTCTGGTAATGATCACCGTGGGCGCTTCCATCACCATGCGGGAAACGGCCATGCACATATGGGGTAAAACTCCACGGACCTTGCCGTCTTTTTCCGGTGAAGAACCGTTGGTCTTAGGTAATGCTGCTATCCTCCCCCAAACCCTCTGGATCCTTGGAATCACCCTATTAGTAGTTATTTTGCTCGGCTTTTTTTTCAATCGCACCATGGTAGGTAAAGCCATGAGAGCAGTGGCTGAGAATCGGCGGGGGGCCGCTCTTATTGGTATAGGTGTATACCGCATGACATTGCTCTCTTTTGTTCTCAGTGGCGGGATTGGGGCGGTGGCCGGTATCATTGTTACCCCAATTACCACCATGTCTTACAGCGCCGGGGTCATGCTGGCACTAAAAGGTTTTGCTGCTGCAATATTAGGTGGTTACGGCAGCATGAAGGGTGCAGTACTGGGTGGACTGCTTCTCGGGGCTATGGAGTCCTTTGGTGCTGGATTCGTTTCATCTGCTTACAAGGATGCTTTCGCTTTTCTAATCTTGTTGTTGGTGCTCTTTATCAGACCTGCAGGGCTGTTTGGCAAGGAAGAGATTAAGCGAGTTTGAAATGTCGCCGACTACTTGCCATCGGTCGTTTTACTAGTGCTGTGACCTTGCCGACCACATTAGGTTTTGCCGGTTAAGCCGGTTTGCCTGTTATCCAAATGAACTGGCTAAACCGGGTAACTGGCCAACTGGCCAAACATTTTTTGTTGAAACCTGATATGACTAGAACCCGAAAAAAATGGATTTACTTCTTTGGGCTGGCGGCGGTGGTGGCCCTGCTTCCCCTGGTAGTCAAAGGAGGCTACTACTTGCTGGTCTTGAATATTATCGCCATAAACGGCCTGGTAGTTCTTGGCTTGAACCTGCTCATCGGCTTTGCCGGTCAAATATCTCTAGGGCATGCAGCTTTTTTTGGGATGGGGGCATACTTCTCGGCCATCTTTACCGCCATGTACAACACACCGCCGTGGGCAACTCTTCTGGCGGTAATGGTGTTTACGGCTTTGGTCGCATTTTTGTTGGGCATACCAACTCTTCGCCTTGAGGGCCACTACCTGGTCATGGCAACCCTGGGCTTCAACATCATTCTCTACATTCTTATGGTCCAAATGGAATACTGGACTGGTGGGCCATCTGGTTTCGCCGGAATCCCTCCTCTTCATCTAGGATCTTTTGCCATCCAGGGCGACCTCCACTATTACTGTCTATTATGGTCCTTATTCCTGGCGGTTTTCTTTTTTTCTCTGAACCTGGTGGATTCTCGCGTGGGCCGGGCACTTCGCGCTATTCATGAAAATGAACTTGTAGCCAATGCCCTGGGAGTTAACACCGAGCTCTACAAGATTATCATTTTTGCTATCAGTGCTGCCTATGCCTCTCTGGCTGGGAGCCTTTACGCCCACTACCTCTCATTTATCAGCCCCAAAACCTTTGATATCTTCTATTCTATTCAGGTTGTTACTATGGTGGTAGTGGGGGGTATTGGTAATCTTTGGGGCGGGTTGCTAGGCGCAGCTGTGCTCACGGCTTTGCCTGAAGTGCTCCATGCTATGCGTGATTACGCCCTTCTGCTCTATGGGGTAATCTTGATGGGAGTTCTGGTGTTCTTCCCGGAAGGCTTGCTGCCGGGACTGGTGAAGCTATGGTCTGAATGGCGAGCAAAGAAAGCTTTGATATCAGAATAGACTCTTACTCAAAAAAGCCCTCTCAGCTTGGAAGTTTTGGCACAATAAGTCATCCCGGCCAAGTCCCGCAAAGCGGGACGCGAGCCGGGATCCAG
>JASFKF010000187.1:0-4903 GCA_050118775.1 Syntrophobacterales bacterium | reverse complement strand
TTGACCCACTCGGAATAAAGAACTTGCCCCCCGTAGACCGCAACCACTGGTGATAGGGGTTCAGTAGCGATTTCGATGCCGTTGCTCCGAATCTTAGTACCGAATTTCTTGTGTTTCTTCGGCCCGAAGCGAGATATGATTTTGCCCGGAACCGGGTATGGCAAAGCACCCTTGTTGCCGGCAAAGCCGCCTTT
Organism: Syntrophobacterales bacterium; assembly: GCA_050118775.1. GTDB lineage: Bacteria > Desulfobacterota > Syntrophobacteria > BM002 > BM002 > BM002. The sequence continues at coordinate 4,709 of JASFKF010000187.1, read as the reverse complement.
GAGCTGCTGTACTCCCATGCCGCTATTGTCAGTTTTGTTCTGTAACTCTTCTATCTTATTTTTCAGTTCACGGGAAACAGCTGCCAACTCTGTCACATAACTTTGGTACATCTCTTCCTGGTTGTGAATATTCTGCAATAAGGCCACTTGCTCCCCTTTGACTTTCTCAATCTTCTCCTTCTGTCGACTAATCCTTGCCACCACCTTGCTGAGTTGAGCTTCCCCCGAAGCAAGCGCCTCGGCAACCCGCGCTTCTTTTTCTTGCCTTTGTATGAAGCTCATAATGAGCTCACTGTCCTCCTCGGCAATGGCGCGGAGATAAACCCACTGATGTTGAAGCCCACTCACATCGCTGGATGAAATCAGCAAATTTACATACGCTTGTCGTCCAAATTTATAAAGCGCTTCAAGTCTTTGTGCCAGCAGGGTCCGGAGACTTGCCAATTCATTGTCCAACTCTTTGAGTTCCTTGCGTTTTTGGGTGATCTGCTTACGCAAACTAGCCCGCTCTCTTCTCCTTTTTTCCTGCTCTTCGCGGAACCTCTGAAGCTGTAGTTCCATGTGATCCAATCGGTCAAGGAGCAAACGCTCTTGCTGGCGCATCTCCTCAATCTGCGCCTGGCCCCTTTTTATCTCCTGCTGCACCTCGCCGATTTTCTCTTTGTGGACTTTAATATTGCCCTTTGTCTGGCCATCCTCCGCCGCCCACACCTCAACAATCGACAGGCATAGCAACAAGCTTAGCACGGCTGCAAAAAATCGACTCATGACCGTAAAAATCTCCGAAGAGACACCGTACTCCCTAGGACTCCTAAGGCCAGACCAAGACCGAGAAAACCTCCAATTAATTGGATCGGAGGTAATGAACCCGGTAGCACGGCTAGTCTTAAAGGCAAATCCAAATTTGATAACAGAAACAGCATGAGCAATGACAAACCACCAGCGGCCAGTAGTGCTCCTCCCAAGCCGTGGAGTAGCCCTTCTATAAGAAATGGGGCCTTAACAAAAAAATCTGTGGCCCCCACTAACCTCATAATTTCCAACTCTTCCTGTCTTGAGTAAACTGTTAGTTTGATGGTGTTGGATACTACAAATGTGGTGGCAAAAAGAAGAAGTCCCCCCACTGTGATCCCCACTAGTTTTATTACATCAACAAAGACCCTCAATTTGGCCACCCATTTTTTTCCGTACTGAACTTCGGCCACCCCTGGCAATCTTTCCAAGCGGGCCGAAAGCTCTTCAATTTTGCCTGATCTTCCAAACTGAGGCTTTAATTTCACCTCAAAGGAGGCTGGAAGGGGATTCTCCTTGAGCCCTTCCAGTATGCCGGCGTATTCCTTGAGCTGAGTGCGAAAATGAGCTAAAGCCTGATCCTTACTCATGTAAGTTATTTCTTCTATCTCGGTCCAGTCGGCAATCTTACTGCGGAGTACTTCGGCCTTGTCAGGAGAATAGTCTTCATTTAGATATGCGGTAATTTGCAGGTCGTCACCGAGATGATTGACAAACTGTTGGACATTCATGTAGATCAGGACAAAGAGGCCAAGAATCAGCATGGAAATGGCAATGGTGCTGAGGGTCACCAAACTCAAGAACGGATTGGTCCAGATGTTTCCCAGGGCCTTTCTGAAAAAATAGCCCAGTAGACTCACTCGCATCTCGTTTACAAAACCCCCCGAGAGCTCATCTCCAAAGCCGAGCGTTGAGCCAAGATCTCCCTGGCGGGGCCTGCGGCCACGAGCCGTCCCTCGCGTAAAATACCCACCTTGGCGTCCGGAACCTTACCAATGAGCTCCCTGTTGTGGGTAGCCAAGACCACCGTGGTGCCCCTCCTGTTTATTTCCCTGAACAATTCCAAAATCTCCAGGGTAATTTCACTGTCAAGATTACCCGTGGGTTCGTCCGCCAAAACCAAGATAGGATTGGCAGCCACCGCCCGAGCTATGGCTACCCGCTGCTGTTCTCCGCCAGATAGCCTGCAGCAAAGATGGTTTTCCTTACCATCCAGTCCTACGAGGCGCAATACTTGGCGAACCTTTTTTTCGATGAATGAACGGGATCGACCAGTCACCTCAAGGGAAAGCCCCACATTGGCAAGAACGGTGCGATCCCCCAGTAACTTGAAATCCTGAAAAACAACGCCAATTTTGCGCCTGAGATATGGGATTCCAGAATGCTTTAAGCGCTGGAGATTTATTCCCTCTACCAGAAGCTGTCCCCGGGTTGCCTCTTCGGCACAGAAGATGAGTTTGAGCAGGGTGGTCTTGCCGGCTCCACTGCGACCTGTGATAAAGAGAAAATCGCCTTTATCGGCGTTCAAGGTGACATCATACAGGGCGTACTGGTCACCCCCGTAACTCTTATACACGTGATAGAGTTGAATCATGGGCAGCCGTTAATAGTCAAAACACTCCGGTAAGCCCGGATGTATCATGAATTGATGTCGCGAGACCATGAAGATGGGCGTGCCACTGGATAATCGCAGGGTGTTGGTTCCGAGGCGTACCTGAGCGGTACGTCACAGGAGCCGACGCCCGAGGACACCCGGAAGGACGCTCAGATCCATGGTCGCAGCACGCGATTCATGAAACATCCGGGCTAGACAAACGGTGTGGGACACACTATCACAGCCACAGTACCCATTCAAGTAATAAAATCGCAGGAATAAGCGGCCTAAGGCCTACTGAAACGAGTGACCCGGAGGACCCCACAACAGATTTACCCGGGCTCTTCCTCCAGACCCATGGATCTAACAAGGTTAGCCCGCGCCAAAGCAAAAATCACTAGGGCATCAGTGTAGTTTGCCCTTGCCTCTGTTAGCCTGGTTTGGGCATCGAGTACTTCCGTGGCGGTGGCCACTTGCTCTTTGTAACGTTCTTGACTTATGCGAAAATTTTCCTCTGCCGACTCTACTTGTTTTTCGGCCACCCGAATCCCCTTGCCAGCGGCTTGTAAAGTTAGATAGCCTGTCTTAACCTCGAGCATGATGAGGTCTTTTACCTGTTCCAAAGTCTCTTTTGCCTGGCGCAGACGTGCCCTTCTCTGATTGGTAGCATAGCGGGTCTTGCCCCATTCGAAAAGAGTCCAGGTGGCGCCGGCCACAATGTCCCAGTTTTCCCGGTCAACATTGTCACTACCGTCAACATTTGGCTCATCACCGCGGCGAAAGTAGTTAGCCGAAAGTGTTATGTCTGGATAATAATCGCTCTGGGCCAAAGTTATCTCTTTCTCGGCTATAGTTACATTTTTATTCGCCTCTTGGAGTTCAGGGCGCTGCTGGAGGGCAATCTCCCGAGTGGCCTTGTAAGATCTCTCATAGGGCTCAGTGGAAAGGATATCCTTCACCTCGAAGAGGGTGTCTATTGGCTCGCGAAGTAAAGTATTGAGACGAGCTTTTGCCACCCCAATATCGTTGTTAGCCCTGATCAGTTGCAGCTCCGCTTGACCCAGACGAGTTTGAGCATCCAGGACATCAACCTTGGCCCTCAAGCCCACCTTGACGAAATTCTCGGCCACCCTCAACCCTTCTTCCAGCTGCTTCACCGACTGTTCAGCCACCTCACGAATCCTCACAGCCCGAACTATTTCCAGATAGGCTTCCTTCACCTGCAAAATAAGGTCTAGCCGGACCCTTTCTAATTGGATTTCGGCCACATCTAATCCCATATTGGCCAATTGATAGGTGGAGAGGGTTTCAAAGCCGGTAAAAAGAGGCTGTTGAACTCTGCCGATGAATCTATATTGATTTTTGTCCTCGTTTTCAAAAGTGACACCGCCAAGTCTTGTTGTAGTTTCGCTCGGACGGCGGTAGCTGTATTCTGTAATAAACTTGGGCAAAAAACCGGTTCTTGCTTCCTTGTTCTGCTCCCGGGCGAAGCTGACCTCCTCTTTGGCAAGCTGAACTTCCAGGTTTCTCTCTAGGGCCATCTGAATGGTCTCTTCCAGGGTCAGAAGTTGTCCTTTCTGTTGAGCAAACACCCTTTGGGGCAACAGACAAAAAATCAAGCTGAGTGCTGCGATTCCCAGCCACCTGATTATGTATCGTATCCGGCCTAGATTCTTACTTTGCCAAACCATCTCTCACCTCTATTTTGTTTGATTGAGCGCCCAGTTGGGATTGAGTCTCCACTGAATCCCTCTCGTTCATAGGGAATCCCCAGCAGTTTGTCAAGCTTAGGTATTGATTTGCTTGAAGTTTGGTTGTGGTTGATTGCCCGGGTGTAGTTTGATTTGGTTCAGCAGAGGCTGCTGCAGATTTACAGAGAAATGAAGACTGGCTGGCCCCTAAGTTGTCCACTCCTTCCTCACCGCCGCATAGGGATTGGTGGGGCCGTGTCCCTTTCCCAATGAAAGCCCATGACGGATGGCCTCAGTTATGAAACGCTTTGCCGCTTCCACCGCCTCGACCACATCAAGTTCCTGAGCAAGATAGGTGGCGATGGCAGAGGCATAGGTACATCCAGTGCCGTGGACATTCTTAGTCTCAACCCTAGGAGAGCGAAACTCATGAAACTCCTGGCCATCAAAAAGCACATCCACAGCCTCACCCTTAAGGTGACCTCCCTTCACCAAAACGTACTTTGGCCCCAATGCATGTATTTCCTTTGCCGCAATCCGCATCTCCTTCTCCTTGGCAACTTCCCATCCTACCAGCGCAGAAGCCTCAGGCAAGTTTGGTGTAACCACAGTCGCCTCGGGCAACAAAAATT